>NZ_JCAKMZ010000008.1:0-95801 GCF_059515865.1 Acinetobacter sp. CY73
AGTGATTCTGCTTTTGCTAAAACCTCGACCATTTCAGTAAAAACTTGCCGAGGTACGCCAACCAAGCGTTTGAATTCAGAATCTGAAAAATGGTTTAATTTCTGATATCTCATGACATTTATATGGGGATAGTTTTTACTTTCGCAAGAGGTCTATTCTTGAAGAAAATTTTAGAAAATCACGATAACATTACTAACCTTAAAAGATCCAAAGATATTTTTTTCTCTTTTAATCGCATTGAGCAAAACGATTCATTAAATGTGGTCTGCTTAGATAGCTATGTTTTTGGTGAAAATGATTTGTATAAAGTTTTAGAAGAGTTCCCTAACGTCGATATTATTTGTATTGGTAGTGTTTGGAATTATTATACTAGTGAAGCAAAAAAACTCGCATTGAAAAAAAAGCTGGGTTTGTATCGTGTTGATGAAATAAATGGAGGTATTTACTTTGACAAATTCTGGCTATATCACAAAAAAGATGATGAAGGAAATCCAACTTATTGTTGCGGACCACTCTAATGAATTACATTGTATAATTGGATTTGGTTCTTTTTTTGAAGGAAAACCCCAATTTAATGATATAGATGTACTTTTTGTAGGTATATCAAAAGATAACTTTTCCTTATATAAAACATTAAAATCAAAATGTCATTATTTGAGTAAAATGCTTGAAATAAATATTGATTTTAATTTTTTAACTAAAAAGGAATATGAAGAAAACTTATATCTCGATATCCAAAATCAATCATATATTAAACTTTATTCAAATCTACTAATTTGATTTTTTAGTTAGAAAACTAGCGTTTCCCTGCAAAATATTGATTATAAATTTAAACATAAATTCCTAAAAATTAGTTTAAAAAATTTCCTCAATCAACCCTCTACTACATTCTTCCCTCTCGCCTTCGCCTTAAACAAAGAACGATCTGCTTGAGCCAACAACTCCATCCAACTCTCTGCGCCTACAGCCACGCCAATACTCACCGAAACTGAAATTTTCAAATCTGAATCAGGTACAGTTAAATCCAACTTCGATACCGCATCACGAATTTTTTCAGCGCTTCTTAAAGTTTGCTCCATATTCATTTCATGAAGCACGATTAAGAACTCATCCCCACCAAAACGAATAATCAAATCAGAACCACGAACATTGTTCTTTAAACATTGAGCGACGGAAACAATCACTTGATCCCCAAAGATATGTCCATGTTGATCATTCACTTGTTTAAAATTATCAATATCGACAATGATCAGACACAACTGTTGAAAATGTTGCGGTTGGTGATCCGCTATTTTTAAATAATCGTCCAAAGCCAAACGATTCAAAACACCCGTCAAATTATCTGTATTGGCAATACTTTTTAGCTCAAACTCAAAGGCATCACGTTGCTTCAACATATACTGCAACTTATGCAAAGCATCATATAAAGAATAAGCTTGGTGATGCTCATGCTCGACCTGACCTCCATTCTCTGGCGTATGAGAAAAAGACAACTCTACAATCATATTACGTGCTTCGATCAACGGTGCAAAAACCTTACGCTGAGCATAAATCATCGTAAATATGGCAAAAAATAAAGAAATAAGTGAAACACTGGTGGTAATTAAAAATACATTCTTTGCAGCATTCAGTTCTGCTTGAGCCACTTCAACACTGTGATCGAGCAAATATTTTTGAAAATCGATCACTGTCAAGAACTTACCTGAGATCGCAGTCGTCAATTCAGTGCCTTCTAGAGAATAAGGACGACCAGATTCACTCTCTTGAATCAATCTCAAAACAATCGGAATACCCAAATCGATAAATTCAGATTTTACATTTTGATGAAGTTGGGTGAATTCTTCAGTTTTATGCTTTTCAGGTTGAATGGTTTGAACCAAGTCCCAAAGATATTTGACCTGTTTTTCAGTCTGAAGTGCTCTAGCAATATTTTCACTTGGAATCGGTTGCTTAAACGTGACATGCGCCATGACATTTGAAGCAAGACGCCCTGCCTGATCACGCAAATCAGCCAAAATCAGAATTAAACTATAATAATCTGCGATGCCCGTATCCTTACTTTCAGCTTGTTTAACCATATTTTTTAATACGATATAACTGCTGTCCCAAGCATTAAACATGTACACAACTGCATCATCAAGTTTGGTTGCCGAACGTTGATCTATCGGTGTATGAATATACGCATCGACATACTCACGCCCCGCTTCTAAATGATATATGAGGTCATCATGCAATTTACCTGTAAGTGAATCAAATCCGGAGCGATGTAAAATATTAAACGTCTCTTTAATTTGTTGATCTACACCCTCACGGTAGGTTTGCAAGTTAGCTACATTCTGGCTGAGCTGTTCGGGCGTGCTCGACATGGCCATATTGGCAGGACCACGCTCACGTGAAATTCGATTAACTAGATCTGCAACCGCTTTTAAGCTTTCAATTTCAATGAGTGCTTGGCGAGCTTTATTGTAATGTTGATATTGACTGACAATGAGTGGGATAGAGATAGATAATAAAGACATGACAATAATCAGAACGGATATAAACAGACGTTTACTGATCTGTTCAGAATGTAGTTTCGCACTCATTCTCGCCCCATCAATGTTGTTAAAATATTAAATTATCTAAATTGCATATTTATTATGCATGGCTTTTACTTTAAGCCAAATGAAGTATGAAATCTATGTGTTTAAAATAATTAAAATCAGATAGCATTGTTAAACATGAAATAAATCTCAAAATAATGTGACAAACATCACAATATAATAAATAGTTAGTATTATTATTTCAATCTAGCGAGAACTTTTAAAACCCCTTATGTTTATAATTTATCCGAATCTTTAAATTAAAATCAATTATTTATTTATAATTCGAGTCAATAATCGAAAATTTAGATTATTTAGATCCTTTTTAACCATTTCCTTTTTTGCATGATTTTTCCCATAATAAACCCATAGAGAGAACAAAGACACATTCTTGTTTAAGCAATCAGTTTATTCCTCGGATGTTTCTCCCACATTTACGAACATCCTTTCAGCCCAACCATACCCCAATCGGTTGGGTTTTTTTTTATTTGTAATTTCTTAACACTTTGTCGTGTTCAGCACGATCTCTAAAATAATATTCTTAAAAAGATCATTATCTTAGATAGTGAAATAATCCCAATTTATCCAAAACATCTAGAGTCAGCGCTTTGCGTTGTCCTACATCAGCATTTTGCTGCATTTCCATATTCAATGAAAAGGCTGTTACGTTTCCATCTGCTTGCTCAACCCATCCAGTAAACCAACCGACCTGAGGTTCAACATCCATTCCCCAACCACTTTTCGCATAAAGCGTGTTTAGACCTCTTTTCTCAATCAAAAGCATACTTTTAACATCGTGTTGAACTTTTTGTTGAAAAGCCAACCGTTCAGTGGCTAATTGATAGATAAATTTTGCTTCTTGTTCTGGCGTAATTTTCAACGGTCCAACTAACCAAAAATTATCGACCTGATGACCGATCTGCTTGTTTCCAAACCCAATTCTTTTGATTTCCTGTTGCATCAAGCTCAAGCCTATTCGTCTTGCAACGGTTTGATAGACAGGTACAGCCGAAGCTTGCATTGCATCTGCCAAAGTTAAATCCTTTTCCCAAGCTTTAAAGCTTCTTGGTTCTCCATCCCACTTAAATATTTCATTCACAGAGGTTTTACGGTGTTCCAAAGCAATCAACGCGTTTAACACTTTGAAAGTAGAAGCTGGGATATATGGTGTCTGGCCCCGTTCTAACGCATTACCATAATGTTCTAAATGAGTTCCATCAAAAGTGACAAAAGTACCTTTTACCTCTGCTTCATTGAATAATTTTTGAATGTTGGTTTTTTTAATTTGGTCTGTTTGTAATTTTGAGCTTTTTATACTCAAGTCAACTAATTGCTTTTGCTCAGAATTAAACGTACAAGCAGACAGTGCTAAGCTGAAACATAGGACACATATCGTCGTTTTCATGGCTTATTTGACTAGGTCGGTTATCTAAATGACCTTCAGTATGCCATATCTCTATTTAACATCCATTCCATACAAAAAATTTGGAAAAATAATATTTACCCATGCAATATCTTAGTGCATAATGCACCCCATTAGGGCGGGTTTAGTTTTATTCCTCAGCAGATTGATTGAATTCCCCTCGAGTTTTGGCGAAAAAACCTAATTTTGAATAAAAATTAGGTTTTTTTTTGCTTATAATTTTTAAAAATCAGTTTTTTTGCACCAAAATGAATCAATAAATCGTTTAAAAGTTTTAAGTTATTCAGCCTATGCACCTCTAGCATTAGGGTATATAGAAAATCGGATAAAAAAAAGCCCAACCTTGGGGAAAGTTGGGCATATAAAACTGTATAGCTGGTCCAAAACATAAATGAATCTTTCGATTTCATCACTGCTTTTTGAATAAATTTATTATGTGAAAAATCGTCTAATTTGTAAAGCCGATTAATTTAGTATGATTTGATAAGAATAACACTTATTGAATATTATGATACATAGTTTACATTTTAAAAATTTAAATGTTCGCATTTTAATCACAATACCTTCTTAGATTATCAAAAGATGCTCTAAATCTGAACACAAAGGAAGAAACAGCTTAATCATTAAACAAAAATAATAATGTATTATAGAAAATAAGTTTGATCGTTATTTTATTTTATTATTAATCAACTGTATTAAAGTGGGAATATAAAAAATAAACTATTGTTATATAAAACATATTTACAATCTAATCTAATCATAAAGATTCTCCATTGATTTAAAATCAAACTTCGTTGGTTGTTAAATATGCAAACCCTTTTATAATATGATTCATTTTAGTTATAAATTGTTACAATAGCGCGCATTTTGCACATATTATATCAAGACTATTGGTAATCATTATGAAAAAACTCAGTTTAGCCACTGCTTTATTATTAGCCATGACTGGTGCTCAAGCGTACCAATTTGAAGTACAAGGTCAGTCTGAGTTCATCGACAATACTGCTGATGCTCAAGATTTTTCAGGTGCTGTACAAGGTACTTACTACTTTAAAAATGTTGATGCGACTAAAGGCCCTTTAGCTGAAGCTGCTTTCGTAAACCAAGCATCAAATGTTGCTTTGGCTTACAACTATGGCGAAAACAAATTTGCTGGCGAACGTACTGTAAACCACGTATATGGCGCAAAAGCTGAAGCATATATCCCAACTTCAGTTGTTCCTGCTTACGTAAGCGCTGCTTATAGCCACACCATTCAAGACAACAAAACTGGTTTAGCTGATGATCAAGGCGATCGTTATGCATTAGAATTGGGTGCTGTTGTTGTACCTAATTTCTTGGTTGCTGTTGGTTACACTAGCGTTGCTGACCAAACTTCTTTTGATGCTTTCAACATTGTATCAAATGGTGTTGCTAAAGCAGCGATTGAATCTGCAACAATTGCAGACAAGAAAGACGCAATCACTGCACGCACTAAATACGTAGGTGCAATCGATGGTACAAATATGTCTATCGGTTTCGAAACTGGTTTAGTTTATGGTCGTGACACTGCTTACAACCTTAAAACTGATCTTTTTGTAACTCCTGCTTTAAGCATGGGTGTTTCTTATGCTGAAACAAGTGCTGACATCGCGAACGATAAAGCATGGGGCGCTAACGTAAACTACTTCGTTACTCCAGCAATCGCTGTTGGCGCAACTTACGTAAATTCAAATGCGGTAGGCGACAACACTGATACTCAAACTGTTGGCGTAAATGCTAAATTCCGTTTCTAATTTAATTTAGAAGTTGAATCAAAAAAGGACGCTATTTGCGTCCTTTTTTATGGCTTAGATATTCCGATCAAGATCATTCATCTTTTTTGTTTTTCGGCAAATGTGCAATGTATTGTAAAGCAATCAGCCTAGAAACAATTAAGGCGAGGTACATCACCCCACCAAACATTTGAAGCATAGCCAAAATACGTGCTGCTGGACTCAAGGGAATCAAGTCAGACAAGCCTGTTGCAGATTGCAAACTAAAGCTAAGAAACAATAAATCCAACCAAGATTGCAAACCAGCCACATTAGGATTGAGAAAACTATTGGGAATTAAAATTTGGCAAATGTTATATAAAAATGCAAAGCCCCATGCGATCAGAGTAAAGACTGCACCTGCTGCGAACAGTTCATCTTTGGTCAAATAGCGGTCTTCAAACATGTAACGTAATAACCCAAATGCAGCAATAAAATAAGCAATCGCCTCACAAGCAAGTCCGATGACAAGAATATAAGGATGATGAGCCCCGATTAGAATAAGTAAGGAAAAAATCAGTGCTCCACCAACAAACGTAAGACCTAGAATCGTAAATACAGGGGTCTGACGAATCACTTTAGCAATAATCAATAGCACTAATACACCCAGTGCCCAGGTCACTGCACGATAAGTCATACTTTCATTGGTCAGTAATGAAAGAAGTAAAATGACGAATTGAAGGAATAGTAACCAAGCGGAAGGAAGTAAGCGAAATCCTTTCCAAAATTCAACCAATACTTGCATAGATCATATCCAGAATATTTTTATTTTAAGATGGTCGTAAACACTATTTGAAAATAATTTATAAAATTAGAAATGAGCATATCCTGTGTTCTAATCATTCAGCAAACTAAATTCGTCATTAGATTTGTATCTGTATAAACGAAGATTTTATATACTGGCTTACAATAAAAAACCTCCCGAAGGAGGTTGTTTAATGGTTTATCTTTTCACATTTTAGTGATCTGATGCACCCGATATACCAATACCGGTTTGTGAGCGAACGAACTGTGCATCGAATGCTTTACGTTCAGCTTGAGCCTGTGCGGAATTATCAGTCACAGAGAACAACCAACAACAGAAGAATGCTAAAGGCATCGCGAATAATGCAGGGCCATTGTATGGGTTAATTGGTGTATCAGAAATACCGAGTGTATCTACCCAAACTGCTTTAGATAAGATAATCAACGTTACGGCTAATACCAGACCAACCACACCACCAGCGACCGCACCACGCGTTGTTAAACCTTTCCAGAACATTGAAAGTACAAGTACTGGGAAGTTTGCACATGCCGCTACAGAGAACGCTAAACCCACCATGAAAGCAACGTTTTGTTTTTCGAAAACAATACCTAAAATCATCGCAAAAATAGCAAGACCTAAAGTCGCAATTTTAGACATACGGAGTTCAGATTCAGGCGTTGTTTGACCTTTCTTAAATACGTTCGCATATAAGTCATGTGAAATTGCTGAAGCACCTGATAGTGTCAAACCAGCAACCACTGCAAGAATCGTTGCGAATGCTACAGCAGAAATGAAGCCCATGAACAGATCGCCACCCAGTGCTTCTGATAAATGCACCGCAGCCATGTTGTTACCACCCACAAGTTCTAGCTTGCCAGTCACCGCCATTTTCGCAATATCAAGGAATTGTGGATTATTCGATACATAAAGAATCGCACCAAAACCAATGATGAACGTTAATAAGTAGAAGTAACCAATAAAACCTGTCGCAACAACCACTGATTTACGTGCTTCTTTCGCATCTTTAACTGTGAAGAAACGCATCAAAATATGTGGAAGACCCGCTGTACCAAACATCAAGGCTAAGCCGAGAGAAATCGCATCAATTGGATTGGCAGCCAACTTTCCTGGCCCCATAATCGCGCCAGCTTGATCCAGCGTTACATCATGTACTTTAGAGAATACACCAATTGATTGGTTAAACATTTCTGAGAAGCTAAAACCAACACCTTTCATCACCATAAATGCCATGAAAGTTGCGCCAGACAATAGCATGACCGCTTTAATGATCTGTACCCATGTTGTTGCCAACATACCACCGAACATCACATAAGCCATCATCAATAGACCAACGATCACTACTGCAATATTGTAGTTCAAGCCAAATAAAAGTTTAATTAACTGCCCTGCACCGACCATTTGAGCGATCAAATAGAATGCCACGACTACCAATGAACTCACTGCTGCCAAAGTACGTACTGGCTTTTCAGCTAAACGGAAAGACACGACATCCGATAAGTTAAATTTACCCAAGTTACGTAAACGTTCAGCAATCAAGAACAATACAATTGGCCAACCCACCATAAATCCAAGTGAATACAGCAAGCCATCAAAGCCTGACATAAACACCATTGCGGAAATACCGAGGAACGATGCTGCTGACATATAGTCACCGGCAATCGCCAACCCATTTTGGAAACCTGAGATACCACCACCTGCTGTATAAAAGTCATTGGTATTGGTGGTTTGTTTTGCTGCCCATTTGGTAATAAACAGTGTTGCACCAACGAAAATCATGAACATGATAATCGCAGGCCAGTTTGTCGCTTGTTGCTCAGCGGCACCTAAATCTGGGCCAGCCATTGCAATGCTAGAGCCGAGTAATGTGGTAGCAGCAACAGCTTGAGATTTGAATGAATTCCATTTCATCATCAGTGTGGTCCTTTTTTATGAGTGATCGCTTCAACTTCACGCATTGCATCTTGATTGAGCTGATCTAGTTTGTTGTTGGCAATATATGAATACACACCACACAAAATAAACGACAACACAATAATGCCTAGACCCAGTGGAATACCCCAAGTCGTTACGCCACCACTGACTGAACTCAATAGAAATTCTTTGTTGTACCCAACGAGTAACATAAAGCCAACATAAACAAACAACATGATCGCGGTAAGCGTCCAACTCAGCGTACTTTTTTTCGCAACCATTTCTTTGAATTTAGGATTTTGTAGAATCTGTTCTACCTGTCTCTCATCCATAATATTTTCTCCGTTTACCATCATCTAATGGCGGTTTTTTAATCTTTTTATTTCATGATCCAAATTAACAATTTTTAATACAGCTCGTAACTTAGACTTTGGTCTTTTAAATTCGATCAATTTGAACGCGGAAGTTCACGAATACGGTATTATGTCCTCAGAATTTAATGTGTGTGTCATATGAACAGCTGGTTGATCATTGGGGTGCTCGCCCTTTATATCCTCATACTCTTTGTTTGCGCCTTTTTTGGTGAAAAACATGCCAGTCGACTGAGTCCGCGCGGTCGTATGCTGTTATTTAGTCTGACATTAGGGGTGTATTGCTCGTCATGGACATTTTACGGCGCAACGGGCGCAGCTGTTCGTGAAGGCATTATTTTCCTCCCTATTTATCTTGGGCCTTTACTCTTTGTCGGTCTAGGCTATGACATTTGGCGTCGTCTTGGGCGTGTGCGGCAGCATCATGCCATTTCATCGATTGCGGATTTTGTTGCTGCGCGTTATGGCAAAAGTGGCCCTTTGGCTTCAATAGTCACCATCCTTGCAGTCATTGCCATTATTCCGTATTTGGCCCTACAACTTCGTGCGATTGCATTGAGTGCATCCGTGATGTTGGAGCAAAATGCAGGCGTCATGAGTACCACAACTAACGGTGTTTTAGCACTGACAGGTGTACTTGCGATTTTAGCCATGATGTTTGGCACACGTCAGATTGCCAATACCGAACAGCACGGTGGGCTCATGCTGGCTGTGGCATTTGAATCCTTTGTGAAATTATTTGCACTCATTTGCGTTGCATTATTCTTTTTATTGGATTCACCTGAAAATATTATTCAGGTCTCTAAAGATGTCACTAAAACCTTCCATGAGGTTCAGCTGTTTGGTGTCCCTGATACATTTTGGATTCAAACGCTACTTGCTGGTTTAGCGATTATTTGTTTACCGCGTCAGTTTCACGTTGCGGTGGTTGAACTGCGTGATGAAAAACATATTCGTGGTGCGCGTCGCTGGTTTGCAGCCTATTTAATTTTGACGCTGTTAGCGATTATTCCAATTGCGAGTTGGGCTTTACACGCGGCACCAGAATATTTAGCCATTCCAGATGTTGCTGTACTGTCTTTACCTTTAAGTTATAACCAAGATTGGTTAACGCTTTTAGCTTTTCTGGGTGGTTTTTCTGCGTCAACAGGGATGCTGTTGGTCTCTTCTGTGGCACTGTCGATCATGCTTAGTAATGACTTGATCATGCCTGCACTATGGCGTTTAAATTTATTGTCGAGACACGATAAACGTCTTCCACAGATGCTGAAATTGGTTCGCCGTATTTGTATTTTAGCCGTCATGTTATTGGGCTTCTTATTCTTCCGCTTCTTTAATGATATCGATCAATTGTCTGTTTTTGGACTGTTGGCTTTTAGTGCTGTAGCACAATTTGCGCCAGCATTGATTGGTGGTCTGTATTGGCGTGGGGGAAGTAGACAAGGAGTTTATGCAGGATTAATCACTGGTTTTGCGATGTGGACGTATACCCTGTTGTTCCCGACTATATTGCGTAGCTTACCTGACGATTATTATCAATTTACTTATTCCTTTTTAATGTTTGGTCCATTGGAGATCGACTGGCTCAGACCTGAAGCATTACTTGGTTTTGAGTCTTTCGCACCGCTGACGCATGGAGTCATTTGGTCACTGGGTCTAAATATTATTCTGTATATTTGGATTTCACGCATTTATCGCCCAAGTATTGCAGAACAAATTCAGGCTGAAAGTTTCTTTTATTATGAAACCAAGCCTTTATTGACTCAAAGTACATCTAATGAAATCAGTTATTTACATCATGATGTAGCACGTTTAAAAGTGGGCGATTTGATCGCGCTTGCAAAACGTATTACAGGTGAAGGGCCAACCACTCATGCGTTTAATCAGTTCTGCTTATCCAACAATGTCATTTTAAATGAAAATAGCTCTGCCAATGGTATGTGGTGGCGCTTCACGGAACAATACTTAGCAGGAACGATTGGTGCGGCATCAGCACGGACACTGCTCACCACAGCCATGGTCAATAATGGCTTGGCACTGGGTCAAGTTGCTAATATTCTCGACCAAGCTTCACAATGGCAACGCTTTAATCAAAATCTGATTATGACCATGATCGATCACATGACTCAAGGCGTGAGCGTGGTCGATGAGAATATGTGTTTGGTGGCATGGAATAATCAATATTTGATTTTGTTCGATTATCCAAAAGATTTGGTCTACGTCGGCTGTCCAATTGCAGATCTAATTCGTTATAACGCTGAACGTGGAGAATGTGGACCGGGTTCAATTGAAGAGCATGTGCGTAAGCGTATTCGTTGGATGAAAGTCGGTAGTGCCCATGAATTTGAGCGTATTCGTAAAGATGGTCGCGTGATTCAGATGCGTGGTAATCCAATTGAAGGCGGTGGTTTCGTAACGACTTTTGCAGACATTACGGCATTCCGTGAAAATGAAGCCTTACTTGAAGGTCGTGTACAAGATCGCACCCAACAGCTTGCAGATGCTTTAACAGAACAACAATTGGCGCGTGAACAAGCAGATAAAGCCAACATGTCGAAAAGTCGCTTTATTGCAGCTGCCAGCCACGATTTACTACAGCCGATGCATGCTGCACGCTTATTTAGCACAGCATTAGAACAAAGTGTACAAACTGAAGAAGATCGTAAGACATTACAACAGCTAGATCGTGCCTTACATGGTGCAGAAAGTATGCTCTCTGCCCTGCTTGATATTGCTCGACTTGAAGGGGGTTCAATTCAACCCAAGCGCCAAGCATATCCATTGCATGATTTACTCAGTGATTTAGAATTACAGTTCAAATCCATCGCAGCTCAACGGGGTATCCAGTTTAAAGTGCACGATGTGAAATTTTGGATTGACACTGATCCTCAATGGATTCGACGCATTATTCAAAACTTCGTCAGCAATGCTTTACGCTATACCGCAAAAGGTCGTGTGATCGTGGGCGTACTTCGTTCGGCTGAACGTCCTAATCATATTCGTATCGGTGTATGGGATACAGGTCCCGGGATTGCGGAACAACAACGGATTAAGCTGTTCCAAGAGTTTGAACGTTGTGGACACACCTCACCTTGGGGCGAACAAGGCTTGGGCCTTGGTTTAGCCATCGTACAACGTATGACAAGTCTCTTAGATTACCCTGTATATGTGTATTCTGAACTCGGACAAGGTTCATGTTTTATGATTGAGGTCCCTGTGGTTGAAGCACCTAAAGTCGTTGCTTCGCCTATACAGGCAGTCCCGCTTAAAACCAAAGCCTATAAGATTTTATGTTTAGACAATGATGAAACCATTCTGGAAGGCATGAGCACCTTGCTGACCAAATGGGGTTATCAAGTGTTTAAAGCCACTGAACCAGAACAAGCGCTAGAAATCATTCAAAGTGAAAACATTCAAGTGTGGTTGGTGGATCAACATCTCAACAATGAAAAAATTGGATTAGATTTCATTGTGGAGCATCGTCAAGACAATGTAGCTGTAGCATTAATCACGGCAGACTCTGATCCTGATCTACCGCAACGTTTAAAAGACCTGAATATTGTCATGCTGAAAAAACCATTGAAACCTGCATCTTTAAGATCATGGTTATCTGGTTTAAAAATCTCACCATGATGTGAGCTTTGATGTAGAAATGTTCATGACCATAGACATTGAAATAGACATTGAAATAGCCATCCAAATAGATGTGCCTTAAATATATTTTGATACATTTAGCCCCTGTTTTTCTTCAACAAAAATAGGGGCTTTTTATACGAAATGTGACATTTCTACACATGCATTGACCACATATTTTGACGCTGTGGCAGAAACCATCAATTCAGCTCCTTTAAGTAGTTCGTCAGTTTGCTAAAAGTGACTTTTGATGAGTTTCTATGGCAATTTCGTTCAAAAATCAAACCAAAGACAAATATATATATTTACAATTTAAATAAGTTATTGTTTTTTAATTTATTATTGGAGATAAAAACTCAACATACAACTTTAGTCTTATTCCTATTGCACCATGCATAAATCATAACCGTATTCAATCACTGAGCGATTCAATCGTCCATAGCTTTTTTGGATCCCTACGTTTATCAAACCATCGACTCAAAAATGCTGAATTGAACCAAGCTCAGATTCAATTGAATAAGGAATTGCTATGAATATTTCAGCCGCTGTACCTCATGGAATCAATAGAGCTCAAGAACTACACCGTCAATATGGTGCGAATTCAATTTTACCTGAAATTAACTGGCAAGATCTTTTCCCACATTCTGCTTTGAATCCTGTGCATTTACAGGCTTTAGAACATATTTACCAAAGTGCTGTTCCCCTCGCACTACAGGTCTTTGAAGAACTGAAATTTGATATTTTTAGCCCAGCTGCGTTCCATCCACAAGGTTTGGGTCTGTTTGATAAGCTAGCGCAAAAAGAATCTCAATTGATTCAAATTTTGGCCGATGATAGTCAATCGCTCAATGAAGAAACGCGTCATCAAATTTGGAGTATGTTGCTTCGCGGTGGTGCTGTCTTGGTGTTTAAAGCATGGTTAGGCAAAATTAAAACGGGTGAAAATAGTTTAGATATGACTCAGTTTGATGAGATCTCAGATTTGCTGTTTATCAAAACACCGCCTGAATCATTAGCAAAAACCTTAAATGTAAACCCTCAAGCGGATTATGATCATATCTTCCTCATGTATGGCAATGAAGTATTTCTAGATCGTTTTAATAGTTTAGAAACAGCAGCCCTCTTTGTAGATTTATCCGTTTATGATGCTGCATTTCTAAGCTTAAGAGATGAACGTGTAGCTGATTATCTCAAAGCCAAAGGTTATGTGTCTCAAGACCAAATTGATGATTTACGATGTGCGCTGAATCCTTTGGGTTGCCCTGATTTGATGGGCAAACAGGATTGTCTCGCTTAAATTCTAAAAGATTAAATGCCACATTAAAACTATTGCTCCAACAGCAAAAAAGACCTCTTTCGAGGTCTTTTTTTATATCTATATTTTTAATCGTGAATAATGTGATTCACATTAGACGCGTTTTTCTTCAATGTTGAGAGCATTAATTGCCAATACAGCTTGCGTACGATTTTGAACCCCGAGTTTACGGAAAATTGCCGTTACATGCGCTTTAATCGTTGCCTCAGAAACATCTAACTCGTAAGCAATTTGCTTATTTAACAACCCTTCTGCCACCATCATTAAGACACGGAATTGTTGGGGTGTTAGAGACTGAATACGCTCAGCCAACGCTGTTTCATCTGCAGCACGCGGATCGAAGTTTAAATTCGCTGGCAAATTTGGCGGTAACCAAATATCACCTTCAAGTACTTGACGAATCGCTTCACCAATATGGCTCGGATGTGCAGACTTAGGGATATAACCCATTGCGCCATGTGCAATCGCACGCTGAATAATCGACACTTCTTCATGCGCAGAAACAACAATGATCGGTAAAGAAGGATACTGTGCACGCACATGTACGAGTGCAGAGAATCCAGATGCGCCAGGTAAATTTAGATCCAAAAGAACTAAATCGGGCTCAGGCCCTTTTTCTAGTCGTTCATAGAACTCATTAACAGCAGCTGTTTCATGGATTTGGGCTTGCGGTAAACTGTAACGAACTGCTTGAATTAAAGCATGACGAAACAGGGGATGATCATCAACGATTAAAATATTCATAAGCGACGCGAGAGATCTCTAACACAATCTTTATTCTAACTGTGCTATTGCTGTTAAGGATATATAAATATTAACGAATTTTTGGAAAAATTGTAGGTTAATATTTTCAAACATCATATTTAAATATAAATAAACGATTATCAGATAACTACATCTGTTTTAGATATAAAATATATTCTGAAAAAATATTAATTTATAAATTTTAAATATAACAATAATTATCAATTATTTATGTTAAAAAAACAGCAATTAAATCAACCTTATTAGGCATATCTAAAAATCAGATAATTAATCTTATTTTGCTTATTTTACACGATAAACTAAATATTGATTAATGGATGGCAACACAGTTTTTAGACCCTATTTAGGTTTGCCATTATGACTATTTTACAACAAAAACCATTGAATATCGTTGCCGTATCAGGCGGTTTAAATAATCCATCAAAAACCGAAGCTTTGGTTCAGGCGATCCTTGATGAGCTTGGTGAAGCAACGCCAATCAATGTTCATTTTATTAAATTTAGTGAGATTGGCAATTTACTCGGTGGAGCAATTTATCGTAATCAACTACCTCTACGTGTGCAGGACGATTTAGCTGCAGTAGAAGCAGCGGATGCACTCATCGTAGGAACACCTGTATATCGTGCGTCTTTTACAGGGTTATTTAAACATTTCTTTGACTTTGTTGAACAAACATCCCTTGTCGATGTGCCTGTACTTTTGGCGGCATCAGGGGGGAGTGATCGTCATGCATTGGTACTTGAACACCAACTTCGTCCATTGTTTAGCTTCTTCCAAGCGCAAACCTTACCGATTGGTGTCTATGCGACAGATCGTGATTTCACGCCTGAATATACCATTCATAGCGAATTCTTACGTGACCGTATTACGCTTGCAATAGCACGTGCCCTCCCAATTTTAGAGTGGGCACCTGCAAAAGGGCAACGTGCAGAAGTGGTGAAAGCCAAGACTCAGCAAGCCAATCAGAATCTAGGGATTAACAAACAAATCGAGCAAGAAGAAGTTCTTCCATCTGCAGCAGTGCCCAGCTTGGATGCAGCAGAATCTCGTTTGTATGCAAAATCGCCTAAATCACAAGTTGCTTAAATTATAAATTTTAGATCAATATTTCTGGAGACTCGTCATGTCACAATTAAAACAAGAAGCGGTCAAATTTGCATACTGGGTGCCAAACGTCAGTGGCGGACTCGTGGTCAGTAATATTGAGCAACGAACTGACTGGAGTTACGACTACAATGTTCGATTGGCGCAAGCAGCGGAAAAAAGTGGTTTTGAATATGCGCTTACGCAAATTCGTTTCACTGCGGGTTATAACGCAGAAAATCAACATGAGTCGGTGAGTTTCAGTCACGGTATTCTGGCAAAAACTGAAAAATTGAAAGTGATCGCAGCGATTCTACCTGGTCCATGGAAGCCTGCTTTGGCCGCTAAACAATTGGCAAGCATCGATCATTTAACCAATGGACGTATTGCCATCAACGTGGTGAGTGGTTGGTTCCGTGGTGAATTTGATGCGATTGGTGAAGAATGGCCTGAGCATGATCAGCGCTATGAACGCTCGGAAGAATTTATTCGCACGCTTAAAGGCGTTTGGACTGAAGACAATTTTAGTTTTGACGGGAAATACTACCAATTCAAAGATTACACTTTATCGCCTAAACCTCTTCAAAAACCTCATATTGAAATTTTCCAAGGCGGTAGCTCACGCGCTGCACGTGATATGGCATCTCGTGTATCTGATTGGTACTTCACCAACGGCAATACTCCTAGTGAACTCAAAAAACAAATTGATGATATTCGTGAAAAAGCCAAAGCAAATCATCATGATGTCAAAATTGGGGTCAATGCTTTCATTATTGCTCGTGACACTGAAGAGGAGGCAAAGCAAGTCCTTCAAGATATCATTGACAGTGCCAATGTAGAAGCAGTCAAAGCCTTTGGTGATGCCACCAAAGAGGCTGGTGCTTCAACCAAAGAAGGCGAAGGCAACTGGGCAAAATCAACCTTTGAGGATCTCGTTCAATATAACGATGGCTTTAAAACCAATCTGATTGGTACCCCTCAGCAAATTGCAGAGCGTATTGTTGAACTTAAATCAGTTGGTGTAGATCTAGTTCTTGGAGGCTTCCTACACTTCATTGAAGAAGTTGAATATTTCGGTGAAAAAGTACTGCCTTTGGTTCGTAAGCTAGAACAAGCTCAATCCAATCCAATCACGGCAAAGTCCGCTTAATTTATATTGAGATACTCTGTTATTTAAGTTTTGACATCAAAAAATAAATTGAGATAAAAATAAGAAAGTCCTGAAGCAGTAGCAAATTTCCCCTGAGGCTCGGCTTAGGGGATTTTTTTCTAAATCTATTTTTTTAAATTTGAATGTATCACCTCATAATGATCTACATTTCATCACCTAGAACACTTTATAATCATTGAGATTATTCAAAAATTGCCAAGCTATGAGTTCTTCTGTCAAGACTGAGGCAATACCCTCAGGCACACACTCGAATACGCCACAGAAAATGGCGATTCATATCGTTTTTGCGATTGCTTTAGCACATTGTCTCAACGATTTGATCCAAGCTTCATTGCCAGCCATCTATCCTTTATTAAAGGAAAATTTTGCCTTAAGTTTTGCTCAAGTTGGACTCATTTCACTGGTCTTTCAAATCACAGCATCATTATTACAACCGTGGGTTGGGTTTTATACAGATAAGCATCCAAAACCTTATTTACTCCCAATTGGCATGAGCGTGACGCTATGTGGGATTGTGTTACTGGCTTTCGCACCAAGCTTTGCTGTACTTCTTTTAGCTGCGGCACTGATTGGTGTCGGTTCTTCAACTTTTCACCCTGAAGCTTCTAGAGTTGCACGTTTGGCTTCAGGCGGTAAATTCGGCACGGCGCAATCAGCGTTCCAAGTCGGTGGAAATAGTGGCTCTGCCATTGGGCCTTTATTGGCTGCAGCGATTATTGTCCCAAGTGGGCAAGCATCGGCTGCATGGTTAATTGTGATTGCCGTATTCGCCATTGTGGTTTTATTTAAAATCAGTCAATGGACAGTGAAAACTACAATTGCTCATCAACAAAAAAAATCTACTGTCTCGGCTCAAATTCAACTGCCACGACATCTGTTCATCACAGCATTAACCGTGATTTGCTTTTTGATGTTTGCCAAATTTACATATATTTCAAGCATCAGTAATTACTATACTTTCTATCTCATGGATAAATTTCAATTGTCTCTGCAGCAGTCGCAATTGTATTTATTTGCATTTTTGGGTGCTGTCGCTTTAGGTACCTTTGTTGGAGGTCCAATAGGTGATCGCATTGGTCGTAAAGCCGTGATTTGGGTTTCATTCATAGGAATGGCCCCTTTTGCATTGTTAATGCCTTATGCCAATCTTTTGTGGACATGCATTTTTGCCATGCTTGCAGGTTTGATCATGTCATCAGCATTCTCAGCCATGGTGGTGTATGCACAAGAAGCGATGCCCGGTCGTGTAGGCATGGTCTCTGGCATGATGTTTGGTCTGATGTTCGGCATTAGTGGGATTGCAGCGGCAGTTTTAGGTTATGTCGCAGACCATCAAGGTATTGCCTGGGTATTTTCATTTACCTCTTATTTACCCTTGTTAGGACTACTCACTTTTTTCTTACCGAATTTGCATGATTCATCTAAGGTGTAAACAATTAAAGTGAATCGATTCAGCTCTGCCCGATCGCATGTTTCTAACTGACTAGAAAGCAACGAGGATGGTGGCATATACTCAAGGCTATCCATCAAGTGCTTATCCATAATCATCCTTTTAAGGATTTAAGAAGACTTAAAAATATGTATACAGGTATTGTTCAAGGTTTAGAAAAAATCATCGACGTTCGCCAAGCTGAAGGTTATCGCACTTTGGTGATTTCCAATCAGCATGATTTTTTTCATGATGTGTTTATCGGTGCAAGTGTGGCAATCAATGGAACTTGTTTAACCGCAACGCATATTGATCTAGATGCCAACCAAGTCCATTTTGATGTTTCAGATCTCACCTTACAATTGACTACACTTAAAAACTTAAAAGCGGGTGATGAAGTCAATATTGAACGATCTGCCAAAGTCGGTATGGAAAATGGTGGTCATAATCTGTATGGGCATATTGAAGGAACTGCTTTAGTCAAAGCCGTGACTCGTCATGGCGAAACCATGCATATTGATCTTGAAATTCCAGACGGCAATATCAAATATTTTTTTCTGAAAGGCTTTATCGGTTTAAATGGCTGTAGTTTAACAGTGAACCGTGTTGATCGTGCCAAACAGCAAATTTCAATTGATCTTATTCCTGAAACATTGCGTTTAACGACTTGGAAAGATATTCAAGTAGGTGATGAAGTGAATTATGAAATTGATCAGATGACCCGTACCATGGTGGATACGCTGGAAAATATTCATAGAAAATAATTTACTCTTACCACTCTAAAACTCCGACTGAAATAATATTTAATTGAAGAAATTAGACTTGGACTATAGAAGAAAAACCTTCATCGCGTGAAGGTTTTTCCAAAGCGTTATAGACATTTATTAATGCAGTTTCATTAACATGCTCTTCTAATCTGCGATGACTATTTCTTATCAGACACTCTTTTAAATCAGTTGTGAAATAAATCGCAACACAAGTCTTATCATGCATAAGTGCATAATCGATTAAAGCTCGCCTCTCACTTCTTTTAACTAAAATGGCATCAAAGATAATATTTTGAGGTTCTTGTTTTTTCTTTATTGTAGCCCAACTACTTTTCCCAGAAGCCTGACAGCCAATAAGAAGATAAACGATTTTAACTTCTGGATTATCTTTCAATTGGGCAAGATAGTCTTCTAGGCAACGTTGCCAAGCATATAAATTTCTTTCCTTAGTCCAAATTCGACCCTTTTTTGTTTCTAGGTAATGATCAGGATTAATATGCATAACATTTATGTCTTGATACCTAGCATTATGATCAAACTCGATTACGAATAAAAACTTGGATCAGGCACTTTACCTGTCAGTACCCACTCACCCACTTCCTGATATTTATAATCAATCGGATCATGCAAAGTTTGGGTTCTCACATTGCGCCAGAAACGGTCTAAATTCAATTGAGCCGTGGTCGCACGCGCGCCCATGACTTGAAATATATTCTGTGTGATATAGAGCGATGTATTCGTTGCTGCAATTTTTGCTGTAGCAATCGCAATCGAGACTTCACCACGCTGTTCTGCATCTAAATCTTCTCCAACCTCCCAAGCCTTTTGCAAGGTCTCAACAGCTTTATTTACCAATAATCGAACCCCCTCAAGCTGAACATAGAATTCAGCAAAATGCTTTTGGGTAAATGGGTCATTTACTGCATTTTCAGCCAAAGATTTTGACCATGCTTTTTGTGTCTGTACCGTCTCAAGCGCAACGTCAAATGCACCCTCTGCAACGCCTAAAAAGAGATGAACAAAAATCAATTGAGCAATCAAAGGCCTTAAACTCGAATAAGGTGTGCTTAAAGGACCTGGATTTAACAGCAATTCATTTTGATGAATTTTGACCTGTTCAAAATGACTGGTTCCGCTGTCCGTTTGGCGTTGCCCCATATTATTCCAATCACCTAAGAAACTGATGCCATCACGTTGAGTTGGAATCACCCCGATAAGCAATTTATTCTCTTCATTAAACCCTGAACATAACAAAATGTCAGAATCAATTGAGCCCGAACAAAAACTTTTATCACCATGGAAAATAAATTCATCTGCTGACACTTGTGTTGCTGTCGTACGACGATCCAATGGGTTTAAGGTATTTCCCCAAAATAAATTGTCTTGCGCTGTCTGCTCGAACCATGAAGCATATTGTACTTTTTGAGCGAAAAGTTGTACGGTAGCAATCAATAAATGATGAAAACCATAGACGTGTGCGAGTGAGCTATCCACTTGAGCAATGGTTTGAATGGTCTTAAAAATCGTCTTCCAATCAGCTCCTTGACCGCCAAACTCTTGAGGAATAGAGAGCGCTAATAGACCACTTTGACGAATTAAATCACGCTCGGCTTTTGGATTGCCCCCTCGCTTATCTCGCTCTGCTGCTGTTCTTACAAAAGTTTGAGCAAGTTGCTGTGCGATTTGAATTGGATCTTGCGCAATATTCTTTTGGGGAGCATTCATATTGTTATACCGTATTTCATGTGCAGAAAATATATCAGAATACAGTCTTTGGCTTTATCACAATGCTTGCTGTCTATATTCCAATAAATACAAATACCGCTAGTCTATCCAGCGGTATTTAAATAAAGACTGATTTAAAATCAATTAATGCTGTGACTTAACCTCAGCAATTAACTGATCGACCACTTGTGGATCTGCCAAAGTTGACGTATCGCCTAAGCTATCTAATTCATCGGCAGCAATCTTTCTTAAGATACGCCGCATGATTTTTCCTGAACGCGTTTTAGGTAAAGCAGGTGCCCAATAAATCGCATCGGGTGTCGCAACAGGACCCAATACTTTGCGCACCCATTGCACTAACTCTTTGCGCAATTCTTCTGACTCAGGCGTATCTGCTTGCAAGGTGACATAAGCTGCAACGCCCTGCCCTTTAATCTCATGTGGCATACCCACAACCGCTGCTTCTGCAACATGCTCATGAGCCACCAAAGCACTTTCAATCTCTGCTGTCCCTAAACGATGACCAGAAACATTCAGCACATCATCGACACGCCCTGTGATCCAGTAATATCCATCTTTATCTCGTCTTGCCCCATCACCAGTGAAATATGTCCCTGGGTAGGTGGAGAAATATGCTTCAATAAAGCGTTCTGGATCGCCCCAAATGGTTCGCATTTGTCCTGGCCAAGAATCCTTAATCACTAGATTACCTTCAGCTTCTCCTTCAATTTCGTGACCATCAGCATCAACCAACGCAGGTTTCACACCATAAAATGGGCGGGTTGCAGACCCCGGTTTAAGTGCTGTCGCACCTGGCAGCGGGGTAATCATAAAACCGCCCGTTTCAGTCTGCCACCATGTATCCACAATTGGACAGCGGCTTTCACCGACCACCGTGTAGTACCAATTCCATGCCTCAGGGTTAATCGGTTCACCGACAGATCCAAGCAGACGCAAACTACTACGATTACTCTCACGAATAAATGCATCCCCTTCTCGCATCATCGCGCGAATCGCAGTCGGGGCTGTATAGAGGATGGTAACATTGTGTTTATCCACAATATGTCCTGTCCGTGCCCACGTCGGATATTGGGGAATGCCCTCGAACATTAAAGTGGTAGTCCCGTTAGATAAAGGACCATATAACACATAAGAATGTCCTGTAATCCAACCAACATCGGCAGTACACCAAAACACATCATCTTGTTTTAAATCGAATACTTCTCTAAATGTGGTATTTACATAGGTTAAATAGCCACCCGTAGTATGCAACACTCCTTTGGGTTTCCCTGTCGAACCTGAGGTATAGAGAATGAAAAGTGGATCTTCTGCATTCATCGGTTCAGGTGGACAAACATCAGTGACTGTCATGATTTCCATGTGATACCACAGATCACGATTTTCCTTCATCGTGATTGGGTTGCCTGTGCGATGTACCACAATCACATGCTTTACCGAACTTGTACCGTCTAATTCCAATGCTGCATCGACGTTTTCTTTCAATGGAATCGGTTTACCACCACGCATACCACTGTCTGCGGTAATCACCAATTTAGCTTGGCAGTCTTCAATTCGACTCGCCAATGAGTCTGGTGAAAAACCACCAAACACCACACAATGCACTGCGCCTATCCGAGTACACGCCAACATTGCAATTGCTGCCTCAGAGACCATCGGCATATATAAAACCACGCGATCTCCTTTGCCTATGCCACGCTTTTTCAAAACATTGGCGAAACGACACACTTCATCGTGTAACTCTTCAAACGAAATAATTTTATGCCGAGATGGATGATCACCTTCCCAAATAATGGCAGGTTTGTGTGGATGTTCTTTTAAATGCCGATCAAGACAATTCGCACTAACGTTAAGCTGACCATCGGCAAACCATTCAACTTTGTAATGATCTTTATCAAAGTTGGTGTTCTTGACTTGAGTGAAAGGTTTAATCCAGTCAAGTTTATGTGCCGCTTCAGCCCAAAACTCATCTGGGTTCTCAATTGACTGGCGATAACGTTCGAAATACTGCTCTTCCGTGGTTCGTGCAGTTTTTTTAAATAGCTCTGGTACTGGATAGATTTCATTCATCTTTTTCTTCCTTGATTATGCATCTCATCACGAGAGTTATTGACCTTGGTTGATCATTTTTTATGTTATATCTTGAGTATGACTATACTTTAAAAAATCAAACAATCATGCTTTGGTCGTAGACTACGCATTCATTTTTTTGTAAAAAATTGAAAGAACAACTCGATCAAAGCCGATGAACAATATTTAAGCCATAATTTTTTAACTATTTGATTCTTAATCATCTAATTAGAGAAATATTGAATGGAATACCATTTGCAGTATTTAAAGACAATTAAAGTTCAATCAATTTTCTTCCGCTGAGCTTATCTAAATTGACCACTTTTATTTTATTAATGCCAATAGATGATCAGGGCATCTCTACTAAAAACATTTCTATTAAAAGTTAAATACATCTTCGCTAGTATCTTTGCAACGAATTCACACCCAATTGAAACCATTCAATCTGCTTCATTTACTTACAATCTGCACAGTTAATACGTTAAAGCTTTTAATTTTTAAGTTTTTTCAGGCAAAATATCATCAAAATCCCTATTTTTCGGAATAACCGTGGCAGAAGAACAATCAACCCTGAGTGCAGTCACTGAAGGTACCACCAATCTGATCCATGAAGCTGGTGAAAAAACCGCTCAAACTGTGATTGCACACACCTCAAAATACAATGATGCATATTCAACTATCGATAAAATCATGGATGGATTCTGGGATCGCCTGCCTTATATTTGCATTGCGATTATTGTTTTTACGATATTTTGGTTAATTTCAAAAGTTTTTAAATTCTTTGTTCGTAAAGCACTTTCTGATCGTTCTTATACCAAGCAAAATTTGGTGCTTGTCCTCAACCGTGTCGGTAGCTCTGCAATCATTTTCTTTGGTTTTTTGATTGCGATGGTGATCGCTATTCCAGGCTTTACTCCAGGGCAATTGATGAGTGCGCTAGGGATTGGTTCTGTTGCGATCGGTTTTGCATTTAAGGATATTTTCCAAAATTTGCTTTCAGGTATTCTAATTTTGCTGGGTGAGCCCTTTAAAATTGGCGATGATATTATTGTGGGTGGTATGGAGGGTACTGTTGAAGATATCCAAATTCGTGCAACCTATCTACGCTCACCAGATGGTCGTCGTATCGTCATTCCCAATGCGACTGTTTATACCAGCCCTGTGACTGTAAATACGGCATATCAACGTCGTCGTTGTGAATTTATTGTCGGCATTGGTTATGAAGATGATGTTCAAAAAGCCAAAGAAATCATTCTGCAAATTCTAGATAAGAATCCAACGATTTTAAGCCAACCTGGGTTTAGTGTGAATGTAACTGCTCTGGCTGATTTCTCAGTGAATCTGAAAATACAGTGGTGGGTGAATACCACTGAAACCTTAACATCAACTTCAATCAGTTTAGTTCAAGAAAGCGTCATTGAGGCCTTTGCAGAACATGAAATTTCAATTCCTTATCCTGTTCAGGAAGTCAAAGTTTATCGTGGCGATGCCTCTCAAGAGGATGAATCTGCACGCGCTAAAGCAACTGAAAAATCAGCTTAAACACATAAGCGTCCTAATACATAGGAAATCACAGTTTCAGTGCGAATAATCCGGTTGCCTAAGCTGAACGCGAGGCAGCCGTTTTTTTCGAGCAGATCAATCTCATAAGGAATAAAACCACCTTCCGGACCGATCAGAATGGTACATGCATGATCAATTGCGAACGGCATTTTTTGCTCAGCATACGGATGTGCCACATAAGCAGGAGATTCTGTAGAGATCATACTTGGTAATACATCTTCAACGAACGGTTTGAATCGTTTATAAATTTCGATTGGTGGGGCAATCGTATCCCCGGCTTGTTCCAAACCCAAAGTCACGTATTGATCGAGCTGTTGTAAAAACGGTGATTGCCAATAGCTTTTATCGACACGATAACTGTGCAATAAAATGATTTTTTCAACACCCAAAGTCACGCTATCCATAATCAAACGACGAAGTACTTTAGGTCTGGGCATGGCCACAATTAAGGTGACTGGAAGCTTTGCTGGTACAACTTCTTCATGTAATGGACGAACCTTGATCGCCCGCTCTTCTACAGCAATCACTTCGGTTAAGTAGCGCTTCCCTGCTTTCACTCCAACCTTGAGTGTATCGCCAATTTGAACATTCACATGCATCTTTAAATGTTCGAGTTGACGAGCAGAACTGATTGTCCAAACATCAGCAGTGGTTTGACGCGAATCGATTAAAACAATATTCATAGTAGGCTTTATAAATACTGATCTAAAACTTGAATATGCTTGGCTAATGATCCCGCATTTTTTTGCATAATTTGGTGAGCATTACTCGCCATTTGGATCGCCAAAGATTCATTTTCAACAAAGTCTAAGAGCATACTTGCCACCTGCTCTGCATCATCCCCAACTGCGACAGCATAAGCCTCTACAAATTCATCGACAATACTTTGGAAATTAAAATAATGGGGGCCAATCACTGTCGGTACATTTAAGGCAATGGGTTCTAATATGTTATGTCCGCCCCCTGGCTGATTCAGTGATCCGCCAACAAAACAGGCGTGACTTAAGGCATACCATAGCCACATTTCGCCCATACTGTCTGCCAAATAGACTTGAGTATCGGTTTCAATTGACTGCCCTAAACTACGGCGCTGTACATTTAAATTCAGATCTTGAGCCACTTGATAGACTTCATCAAAGCGTTCTGGGTGACGCGGAACCACGATCAATAACAGTGAAGGATCTTCAATTAAACGAGTACTGAGTGCTGTAATTAATTGCTGCTCTTCAGGTGCGTGTGTACTGGCAAGGGTGATAATTGTTCGACCATGGAGCATCCATTCTTCTTTGAGCTGTTGAGCATGCTTAATAAAACTTTGAGGTGCATGGATATCAAACTTAATACTTCCGACCACCTGACTTAACTCGGCAGGCATACCAAGCGCCTGAAAGCGTTGTGCTGAGGCTTGATCTTGCGCTAAAAGTTGGCTTAAACCATTGAGCATTGGCTGTGTCAAAGACTTAACTTTTGCATAGCCATTGGCAGATTTTTCAGAAAGACGAGCATTGACCAATATTGTCGGGATATTTAATTTTTTAGATTGAGCAATCAGATTTGGCCATAGTTCTGTTTCCACCAAAACCAACATCTTCGGCTGATATTTTTCAAAGAACTGTGCCACCAAAGACTTTTGATCTGCTGGTAAATACACTGCTTGAAATAGATCGTCATAAGGCGCTTTGAGGAATAATGATTTGGCGCGCGCTTGCCCCGTTTTAGTGGTGTTGGTGACTAAAACTGGATGACCTAATTTCAGATAATGCTCAATCAATGGTTGCGCCGCATTGGTTTCACCCACAGATACCACATGAAACCAAATCGTCTGTGTATTTTTAACAGGCTGAAAAGGTCCGAAACGCTCTAAACATTCCTGTTGGTATGCCTCCGCACTTTGCGCACGTTTTTTTATTTTCCAACGATAAAGAGGTTTTACGATCACTAAGGCAGCGTTGTACCAAAAAGGAGTAGCCAAACATCACATCTCTAAAAACAGCAGTGGCTAGAATATAACAGAGCCTCGTCAGCTTGTTAACTGACGAGGCTTTTTGACATGTTTTATTTTGCTGTATTCTACTTTGCTAGGCTTGGGTAATCCGTATACCCTTCCGCAACATCAGTACCAATCATATTTTCAAACTTCAGTTCATTTAATGGCGCATCAGCCACCAAACGCTCAAATAAATCTGGATTGGCAATATAAGCCTTACCAAATGAAACCGCATCTGCTTTGCCTGTAGCCAGTAGATCCAATGCAGAAGAGCGATCTAACTTCATATTGGCAATATAAGGCACGCCATTTGAACGTTCTTTTAGATATTCACTGATGCTATCATCTGCTAGGTATTCACGTGTAAAGAAAAATGCAATATTACGCTTGCCTAATTCTTGCATCACATAACCGAAAGTTTCACGTGGATCATCATCCCCCATGTCATGCTCATCACCACGTGGCGCCAAATGCACCCCTACACGACCTGCGCCCCATACTTCAATCAATACATCGATCACTTCCAATAGAAAACGTGCACGATTTTCAACTGAACCGCCATACTCATCTTCACGTAAATTGGTTTTAGTCTGTAAAAATTGATCGATCAAATAGCCATTTGCAGCGTGTAATTCAACCCCATCAAAACCTGCAGCTTTAGCACGAATTGCCGCTTGTTTAAATTGTTGAGTAATCGCGTGAATTTCTGAAATGTTTAAAGGGCGTGGCAATACATAATCACGTTTTGGACGAAGTAGACTGACATGACCTGCTTGTTGCACTGAACTTGCTGAAACTGGGGTTTTCCCTTTTAATAAATCAGGATGTGATACGCGCCCCACATGCCATAACTGTGAAACAATCCGTCCATCTTTTGCATGTACGGCATCAGTGACTTTTTTCCAGCCTTCAACTTGAGCATCGGTAAATAAACCAGGTGTCTTTTCATAACCATTGGCTTCTTCAGAAATAACCGTTGCTTCAGCGATGATCAAACCTGCACTGGCACGTTGCGCATAGTATTCAACCATTAACTCAGTAGGAACACGATCAGCAGTCGCACGGCAACGCGTTAAAGGCGCCATTACAACTCGGTTTTTAAGCTTTAATTCACCCAATTGAATTGGAGTTGAAAAGTCAGTCATGGCATCTTCCTTATACAGTTCGGATCATTTGATATATCGCAATCACAAAGATTGTTGTATGTGATCTAAAAATTTCTGAATTTGTGCTTCATCACGTGAGAAATAACACCATTGACCATGCTTGGTTACGGTCACTAAACCTGCTTGTTGCAATACAGATAAATGATTCGACATGGTGGATTGAGAAACTTCAGCAATTTTTTCGATCTGCCCTGCACATACGCCCCGACTGAAATCTCGAGCACAATCATCCTGAGGAATCATGTCTTGAGGATCCTTCAGACATTGTAAAATTTGACGTCTTAGCGGGTTTGATAAGGCTTTGTAAATTGCTTCAGTGTCCATCTCATTTCACTCACATTCATGATAAGCACTTAACACATTCATTATATCGAATATTTTAGATATTAATATCGAATAATTTCGATATTTAACACATCTTTGAAATACCAACATCGAACTGACAAGTATTCATTATTCTAGCATTGATCTGATTTGATGATCTAACACTGACTTTTATCAAAATAATACACATGAATATAAAAGGCAGAGATATAAAAAAAGCAGAGATCAATCTCTGCTTTTTTTATATGCAAAATACTCGATATAAGCTTGAATTAAAGACCTTGTTTCAAACTCGCTTCGATGAACTTATCTAAATCACCATCAAGTACTGCACCCGTGTTTGAACTTTCTACACTGGTGCGCAAATCTTTAATACGTGAGTCATCAAGTACGTATGAACGAATCTGACTACCCCAACCAATATCTGATTTGCTATCTTCAAGTGCTTTAGCAGCATCATTACGCTTCTGCATTTCAAGTTCGTACAATTTTGCACGTAATTGTTTCCAGGCATGGTCACGGTTGGCATGTTGTGAACGCTGGTTCTGACAAGCCACCACAATACCTGTTGGCGCATGCGTTAAACGTACCGCTGAATCGGTTTTGTTAATGTGCTGACCACCCGCACCAGATGCACGGTAAGTATCCGTACGAACATCCGATGGATTAATATCAATTTCAATATTGTCATCAATTTCTGGTGAAACAAACACCGCTGAAAACGAAGTATGACGGCGGTTACCAGAGTCAAATGGTGACTTACGAACTAAACGGTGTACACCTGATTCAGTACGCAACCAACCATAGGCATATTCGCCATCTACACGAATAGTTGCAGATTTAATCCCTGCTACATCACCATCCGATTCTTCCATCACTTCAGCTTTAAAACCATGACGTTCAATCCAACGTAGATACATACGCAATAGCATTGATGCCCAATCTTGAGCCTCTGTGCCCCCTGAACCCGCCTGAATTTCCACATAACATGGGTTCGGATCCATTGGATTACTAAACATACGGCGGAATTCGAGCTTGGCAAGTTCTGCTTCGGCTGAACTTAATTCAGCCTGAACATCTTCAAGTAAGCTTTCATCATCAGCTTCAACAGCGAGATCAAGCATCGCTCGCGCATCTTCTACTTGAGTCGCTAAACCTTCAAGTACATTGAGTACATTTTCAAGTTCGCCTTTCTCTTTCGCCATCGCTTGAGCACGGCTTTGATCATTCCAAATTGTGGGATCTTCTAATTCACGTAGGACTTCTTCTAGACGCTCTTTCTTTAGATCGTAGTCAAAGATACCCCCGTAATGTCTGACCACGGTCGTTTAAGTCTTTTATCTGAATAAGGTACGGATTAATTTCCACGTGCGTTGATCCTAAATATGCTGCTTTTAAATTCTGCAATATTCTAACACAGTCCCTAAAAACATGAGAGATTGCTTTTCTACGACAGAAATCACCCCAAAGCCTAATATGGACTCGATGTCTTGGACTGGTTTGACTCATATTCATTATATTTTTATTATGAGTGATGTTTTAATAGCAACTATCACATTCATATAAACTTCAAATTTATGTGAAAAAGCGATCTTTATTCATAATAAAACACATATTTTTACTCAATACGATCATTAATAACACGATCTAACATTTATTTTAATTTATATAAATCAATAATTTAAACCATAAATATTACATATAATTACACTATATACATTACTGTTACTTTTACTTGATTGATCCTCCATTATTTTCCCCTACACTGAACTTGTAACAAAAAATGTATTCGAATTTTTATTCCTTATAAGGGGAAGTATCATGAAAAAATTAGCAATCGCTTCTGCATTACTATCAGCTTTGGCTGTAACAGGCACTGCAAATGCATATCAAGCTGAAGTTGGTGCTTCTGCAGGCTACGTTGATCCTGACAATGGGAGTTCAGGTAGCGAATTTGGTGTGAACGGTACATATTACTTCAATCCAGTTCAGACACGTAATGCACCTTTGGCTGAAGCGGCATTCCTTGACCGTGCAAGTAACGTGAGTGCGCATGTTGATTTCGCAGATCGTGGTGAATTGGATGACACAACGTATGGTGCTGGAGTCGAATACTTTGTTCCAAACTCTGATTTTTATGTATCTGGTGGTGTAAGCCAAAATGAACAAGAGCGTACCAATATTTTAGGTCAAAAATATGACTGGGATACCACGTACTATAATGCTGAACTAGGTTACCTTCCTGCACCAGGTCTGTTAATTGCAGCGGGTCTTAAAGGTTACGATAACGATGCTGATGATGGCGTAGATCCAACTTTACGTGCAAAATACGTAACGACTTTAAGCAATGGTAAAGATATCAACCTTGAAGCTGGTGCAGCATTTGGTGATTCGGATGAATATAACCTAGCTGCGGATTATTACATCGACAAAACATTAAGTGTAGGCGCAGACTATCACAATAACGATATTACAGATCGTTCAGAAGTGGGTATCAATGCGCGTAAATTCTTTAACCAGCAAGTAAGTTTAGAAGGTCGTGTTGGTTTTGGTGAACAATACAACAACGACTACAATACTTTTGGTGTTGCTGCTAAATACCGCTTCTAATTCATCTAATTTTTAAAAAACTTATCGAAAGCTCATCTTAGGATGGGCTTTTTTAGTACCTAATCGTATAAAGTCAGTTTTAGTGCATTGACTCTTTGTAGTTATTTCATACAATGGACATGAACTGTAACAATACAGTCATAATTTTATAACAAAGAGAGCATTTAAGAATGTTTAAGAAAATTGCACTTGCTACAGCACTTATTGCTAGCCTAGGAACAGCTCATGCTTATCAAGCAGAAGTTGGCGGAACAGTTAATTTAATCGACCCTGATAATGGGGATACTTCTACAGGTTTTGCAATTGATGGGGCGTATTACTTCAACCCAGTTCAAGTTAAAAACCACCCTTTAAATGAAGCAGCATTCTTAGAACGCGCGAGCAATGTAAATGCTGAAGTTTCTTACTATGACTTCGACTGGTACGAAACTACTACATTTGGTGCAGGCGTTGAATACTTTGTACCTAACTCAGATTTCTATGTAGGTGCAAATATTGCTCATTCGAGTGAGGAAGAAGAAGGCTTTGAAGATTACGACGTAACGACTTACGGCGTTGAAGTAGGTTATCTTCCAGCTCCTGGTCTTTTATTGGCGGCAGGTTTGAAAGGTTACGATAATGACTACGACGATGGCGTTGATCCAACAATCCGTGCTAAATATGTTACGCAAGTGGGTTCAAATGACGTAAATCTAGAAGCTTATGCTGGTTTAGGTGATTTAGATGAATTCTCTGTACGTGGTGACTATTACATCGATAAAACTTTGAGTATTGGTGTAGATTATTATGACAATGACCTATATGACGAATTTGGCATTAGCGCTAAAAAATTCTTCAATCAACAAGTGAGTCTTGAAGGTCGTGTAGGTTTTGCTGATGAAGGCAACCTATTCGGTGTTCGTGGTGCTTACCGCTTCTAATCTCATTTAAGTTAGACATAAAAACCGCTCTCATGAGCGGTTTTTTTAATGTTCTAAATGTAAAACCTTAAGCTGTACACTGACATGACCTTTGTATTCATTTTTATCTAACTCATACACAAGTTTGACTTGTTCCTGATCAGCTTGGAAGTCATATTTATTTAAAGCATTAAATGCAATGGCTTCAATCCATTGACCATTGTCTAAGACTAACTTCAATTTAAGATGAACTTCTTTAAGCCAACGATGTTCCAAAATTTTAAATTCACCTTCGAAAACAGGGTGTGGAAATTTTTGCCCCCAAGGTCCAAGCTGTTCAATTTGATTTACTGTCTCGACAACAAAATCTTCATTGCTCAACTCCCCATCTGTCCAAAGTAATGCTTGGAAAATTTCATCATCAGCTTCAGCAATCAATTGCTCAAAAACCTGTTTAAACTCATCAAAGTGCTCGCGTTTAATGGTGAGCCCAGCTGCTGCTGCATGCCCCCCAAAAAAACTCACTAAATGCGGATGTCGTTCAGCGACTTTTTCAATACTGTCACGAATGTGAATACCATCAATCGATCGAGCTGAACCTTTAATATGAATCCCGTCTTTATCTGGTGCAAACACGATACTTGGGCGATGGAATTGTTCTTTTAAACGTCCAGCAACAATGCCGATGACCCCTTGATGCCAGTGCTCTTCAAACATAATTAAAGCAGCAGGTAAATTTTTCTGATCTAATTCAAGTTGCTCAATCACAGTGAGTGCTTCTTGCTTCATCTCTGCTTCGACAGATCGACGCTGTAAATTCAGCTCATTCAATTGTCGCGCAAATGCATAAGCTGTCTGCATATCTTCCGCCAGTAAACATTCGATACCAATATTCATGGTATCCATACGCCCTGCCGCATTTATACGTGGTCCGATGACAAATCCTAAATCCTGCGCTTTTAGATCTTTAGGATCACGACCCGCAAGGTCTAAAAGTGCAATAATCCCTGCACGACACTGATTGGATTGAATGCGTTTCACACCTGCATCGACCAATATTCGGTTATTAAAATCCAAACTAGCAACATCTGCATAAGTACCCAGTGCAACCAAGTCTAAATAATGGATCATTTGTGCGAATGATTTGCCCATTTTTTTACGATGACTGGATAAGTTCGCAAGCAAATAAAATGCAACGCCTACACCTGCTAAAGCTTTGCTTGGAAAATCACAACCCAACTGATTGGGATTTACGACTGCCTCTGCTTTCGGTGTTTCTTTTGTCGTCAAATGATGATCGGTAATAATCACCTGCATCCCATGTGCTTGCGCTTGATCCACTCCCTCATGGCTTGAAATACCATTATCGACTGTGATCAATAAATCAGGGGTATAGGTCACAAAGGCTAAATCTGCAATTGCTGGTGTTAAACCGTAACCATATTTAAAACGATCAGGTACAAGGTAATGGACATTTGCACCCATTTCCCTGAGTGCAAGAACCATGAGTGCGGTACTGGTTGCACCATCGGCATCGTAATCACCCACGATGACAATTTTTTGATTCGATTCAATAGCCTGATCAACGATCTGAATGGCCTGCTCTAATCCTTTCATTTGCGGTGCAAGTAAATGCTTCAATTTAAGTTCAAGCTCTAACTCAGATTGCACCCCTCGTCGTGCTAAAATTCGAGCAAGCAAAGGTGACAAACCCTGAAATAATTCAGGGCTCGTTAAAAATGGTCGTTGTTGAATTTGAATATTCGGCATTTAAGGCATCAATCGTTGTAATGTCCACTGACCTTCGATTCTTTCATAACTCAAGCGGTCATGTAAACGGTTTGGACGTCCTTGCCAAAATTCATAATAATCTGGCACTAAACGATAACCGCCCCAAAACTCAGGCTTAGCAAGTTGCGTTTGAGTTGCAACTTCATCATGTAAATTTTGAAATCTTGACTGCAACTCTTCACGACTACCAATCACGCCACTTTGTGGTGTACTGATATGCGCTGCAATCTGGCTGTCTCTCGGACGCTTATGATAATAGTCTGTCGACTCAGCCAAAGAGATTTTCTCTACTCGTCCACTGACACGAATTTGACGCTCAAGCTCAGGCCAGTAAAATAACAGCTCAGCATAAGGATTTTCAGCTAAGTCCAGCCCTTTTTGACTGTCATAATTGGTATAAAAATCGTACCCAGCTTCAGTTGCACCACGCAATAGAACCGTTCTCACATGGGGGCGACCTTGTGCATTGGCTGTCGCCAATGACATGGCATAAGGTTCATGCAACTTGATTTCAAGAGAATGATTAAACCAACTTAAAAATTGCTCATGTGGATTTAATGCGGCTTGAGTTTCATGTAACTCATCTTTTTGATAACTTAAACGAAGCTCACTTAAATCTTTAATCAAGTCACTCATTCATCTATCCCTTTTAAGCAGCATTAGCGCGAACTGCATCTGCAAGTGAATGTGCAAGTGCCTTTACTTCTTCTAGGTTTTCACCTTCGACCATGACACGAATCACAGGTTCAGTGCCTGATTTACGAATCAACAAACGTCCACGTCCTTTAAGTTGAGCCTCTGCTTTATCAAATTCAGTAACCAATGCTGGTACAGCGTATGGGTCAAACATGGCTTCCAGACGGACATTCACCAATACATTAGGAAGTAGCTTAAATCCATCGACCAACTCATGGAGTGCTTTTTTCTGCTCAACCATGACCGTCAACACTTGTAGTGCTGCAATGATCGCATCACCTGTGGTGCTCTTGTCTAAAGTGAGAATATGACCTGATGGCTCACCACCTATCACCCAACCCTTTTCCTCTAACCCTTGAAGTACATAGCGATCACCTACTTTTGCACGAAGTAAAGGCACTTCAGCTTTTTCAAGTGCGAGCTCTAACGCCATATTACTCATAAGCGTTCCAACAATACCTGCTGGTTTTTTAGCACTCTGAGTCGCAAGAATATACAGAATATGGTCACCATCAATCAGGTTTCCATCTTTATCGACCAACACTACGCGATCAGCATCGCCATCAAAGGCAACGCCCAAATCTGCACCATGTTCAACCACGGCTTTTTGTAAAAATTCGGGATGAGTTGAACCACAATTTTCATTGATGTTCATTCCCGTCGGTTCATTATGAATCGCAAATACTTTTGCACCTAATTCACGAAAAACCGCAGGGCCAACATTGTAAGCAGCACCATTGGCGCAATCGACCACAATCGTTAAATCATTTAAATCTAGATGATATGGGAAAGTCGATTTACAAAACTCGATGTAGCGACCGTTGGCATCTTTGACACGGACACTTTTACCTAAGTTTGCTGGGTCTTCAATGACCATATCTTTTTCAAGTTCAACATTGATTTCATTTTGAAGTTCATCAGGAAGTTTCTTTCCTTCTGAAGAGAAAAATTTAATTCCATTATCAAAATAAGGATTATGCGATGCTGAAATCACAATACCTAAACTGGCATGTAAGGCACGAGTCAAATGCGCAATGGCAGGCGTAGGTAATGGTCCAAGCAAATGTACATACACACCCGCTGCATTCAAGCCCGCCTGTAAAGCTGCCTCTAAAATATAACCCGATAAGCGCGTATCTTTACCTAAAACGACAATTGGCTTGGCTTTCTTTGTTCTTCTTTTTAATACTTTTCCTGCTGCAAACCCAAGTTTGAGTGCAAACTCAGGTGTAATCGGAAGTTCACCAAATTTACCGCGAATACCATCTGTACCAAAATAACTCATTTTTTACCCACTTATTATCCGTGCTTTTTTCGCACTTCGCTTTCATATCCTTACTTTACACTAAATAAAAAAAGCCGTCATAAACTGACGGCTTTTATACAACAAATACTACTAAATTTTGACTAATCTATGAGTCTAATTCAATCACAAAACTGTCGATATTAACCTACGCGATAGTTTGGTGCTTCTTTCGTAATCGTCACATCATGTACATGAGATTCAGACATACCTGCTGCAGTAATTTTAACGAATTTCGCATTTTCACGAAGGTCATTAATGGTTGCTGAACCTGTATAACCCATAGATGAACGTAAACCACCCATCATTTGATGTACGATATTCCCCATTGGGCCTTTGTAAGGTACTCGACCTTCAATGCCTTCAGGTACAAGCTTTTCAGCACCCGCCTTAGAATCTTGGAAATAACGGTCAGCAGAACCTGTAGAACCCGCCATTGCACCCAATGAACCCATACCGCGGTAAGCTTTGTAGTAACGACCTTGGAAGAATTCTACTTCGCCAGGTGCTTCTTCAGTACCCGCCATCAATGAACCGACCATGATGGTACTTGCACCCGCACCAATCGCTTTCGCCATATCGCCAGAGAAGCGAATACCACCATCTGCGATCAATGGAATTTGCTCTTTCAAAGCATTAGCAACGGAATCAATGGCAGACATTTGTGGCATACCAATACCAGCAACGATACGTGTTGTACAAATCGAACCAGGACCAATACCGACTTTAACCGCATCAGCACCTGCATCTAACAACGCAAGAGCGGCATCACCAGTGGCAATGTTACCGCCAATCACTTGTACTTGTGGATAGTTTGCTTTCACCCAACGTACACGCTCAATGACACCCGCGGAGTGACCATGTGCTGTATCTACAACAATCACATCTACACCCGCTTCAACCAATGCTTCAACACGGCTCGGCGTTTCTAGCCCGGTACCGACTGCAGCACCTACACGTAAACGACCTAGATCATCTTTACAACTGTTTGGATAAAGTTCAGCTTTATTGAAATCAGTAACCGTAATCAAACCTTTCAGTTCATTATGCTCACCAACCACAATCACTTTCTCTATACGATTCTTTTGAAGAAGCGCTTGGATATTTTCTTTTGATTCGTTTTCACGAACTGTTACGAGTCGGTCTTGACCTGTCATGATATTACTTACAGGTTGTTCAAGATTCGTTTCAAAGCGTGTATCACGACCTGTCACGATACCTACAACTTTACCGTCCTTCACAACAGGCACACCACTGATGTTATTGGCTTGCGTAATCGCCATCAATTCACGAACAGTTGTTTCTGGTGTTACTGTGATTGGGTCTTTCACCATACCTGCTTCGAATTTCTTCACACGACGTACTTCAGCAGCTTGAGCCAAAATATCCATGTTTTTATGCAAAATACCAATACCGCCATTTTGTGCCATCGCAATTGCCATACGCGATTCAGTCACGGTATCCATTGCAGCTGAAACTAAAGGGATATTAAGTTGAATGCCACGAGTCAGGCGTGTCTTAAGAGAGACATCTTTTGGGAGGACAGTTGAGTAAGCAGGGAGTAATAGGACATCATCGAAGGTTAACGCGTCTTGAACGATGGTCAACATAACAGTCTCGCTGGTAATTTCCGTGAGCCATTATATACAAATTTCTATTCAATTTTCATTTTTTATTCAAGCTTTTTAAGTCATAAAAAATTCAGGATGATTTTTATCAAGAAAGATTTTTCATCTCAAGCGCTGATTATTTAGATGCATAAGTACAAGCCATTTCACCTGTTTTAGCATCATAAATGATGAGTTTTAAATCAAGCAAACGATATTGAATATCCTATGTCTTTCCACGCTTTAATATCTAGATGTGTAAAAGTGAAGTAGCAGAACAGTTGACACTGCCTGTTGCCATTCCACTCATGAGCCAATTACTTCGCTATAAAGTAAACTTACTGGTGGAATAAACATAATCTAAAACTAAAGCTAAGCCGATTAAAATTCCAAAAACTTTAACAAACTTGGTCATAATCTTCATCATTTACTGGATGAGGTATATCAATCTCAACCAAAGGAATGAGTCCATGCGCTGAACGTGCCTTCAGACACTGACTGTCTCCAACTTGAACCTCTTTACATGAAGAACTACGTTGCTCGTACATGGTACAACTGACCTGTTGCCCGATTTCACCAGATAACATCACACAGCGTGGATCTTTTTGATTGGTGCCTTTCATACACGAATAAATAGGCGTTAACTCTTCGATCACACTTTCGGGCATACTCTCTCCTTCTGCCCAATAAAATGACACTCTAAAAAAGGCGCAACACGCCCCACAGCTTAAGCACGCATCCTGTGCTGATATTTGAGACAACATATTTTTAAAATTCTCGTGGTCAAAAAAACCTCTTTCATTAAATAACAATAAAAGAGGTTGAAAGTAGATTTTTTACACGATAAATGTTAAAAATTTTTTCTATTTAACTCAATATTTTTTTCAATATTTTTTCATTATTGCGGACAGGAAAAGACGGTTTCATCCATCAGATCAATACCGCATTGTAGATTTTCAATCCAATCTAAAAATTGATTAATCATTTCTTTTCCAACAAAAGGAGATCCATGCTGAGGAACAATCATTTCCACATCCATTTCACGAACCATTTTCACCCATAAACGAATCACTCGATTCGAGCACATATAGCGCTGATGAAAACCTTTCATCTTTGGAATATGCGAATTGAAGTCGACCAATTGATCAGCAGCATCTTCAACCATTGATGCACCCATATCCCCAGAAAACAAAATCTTAGAGATCGGATCATAAAATTGGAAATTGCCCACCGAATGTAGGAAATGCGCAGGCACAGCAATGATTTTGGTTTCACCCAAAGTAATCGCCGCACCTTGGTCTGGTAATTCGATCAAACGATCAAGCCAGTTCCCTTTCATACGATCACTCATAAATGCTGAGTTCAAGTGCGGTAAGAAACGTGCCCAAAGCTTGGATGCCACAACTTTTGCATCGGTATACACTAACCAACGTGGCATAGACGTAATAATGTCTGGATCTTGATGAGATGCCATCACATAATCTAAATTGGTCAAACGTGTGTATTTATTCAGTTCCATGGTGAGGGGCACATACGTTAAATCACCACCTGGATCCAATACTGCAGCACGACCATTATTGATAATCAGGAACTGATTGGCTTGAACCCCCTCACCTTTCACTAAACTGGTAAAGCTGATGCATTTATGTATGCCATCATCATAGAGTACCTGTGATGTTGTGCGGTCAAGAGCCATGTTAATCCCCAAAAATCTTACTTTAAATTGATTTTATTAATACCTGATAACATATAGGGATTTATATAAACTTACAACAAAGACCAATTCAAATTATTTTATATTTTTCAACTTATTGTGACGTATTTTGCAAATAAAACCGAACGAGTTGCTCGGTTTTATTATGTTCAAATTACAATAAATAATGTTGAATCAATGCGCCAGCACCCAATAAAAAGAAGATTGCTGCGCCAATTTTATGAATTAAAGAGATTGGAAGCTTGTCTGCCAATTTATTCCCTATAAATACAGCAGGCGCATTGGCTAACATCATACCCAGCGTTGTACCCGCAGTGACCCAAAAGATGCTGTCAAAACGCGCAGCCAAAGCTACAGTCGCAACCTGAGTCTTATCACCAATTTCAGCCAAGAAAAACAAAACAAAGGTTGCTCCAAAAACGCCGTATTTTTGCCATTTATTGATACTTTCACTTTCATCATCGAGTTGATCAGGAACAAGCATCCATGCTGCCATCGCAATAAAACCGATCGATACAATCCACAAAAGGATTTCAGGACTAAGCACCGTGGTAATCCATTGACCGATTGCAGCAGAAACACCATGGTTGATGATTGTTGCTAAAAGAATAGCGATAAGAATAGGGACTGGTTTTTGATAACGTGCGGCAAGAAGAAGGGCAAGAAGTTGGGTCTTATCGCCCATTTCAGCGAGAGCTACGATAGCTGTAGAGATGAGGAACTCGTACATGATGACTTTCTCTGGCTAGCATTTTCTAAATACCAATGATCTACCTCTCCTGCTAGCCAAATGTGCAGAGGGATAAATCAAAGGTCTTGCCAACAAAAGTAAGCTTTTACAAGCTCATTTGGTTCTTTGCTATGATGACCATGCTCGGTTTAGAGCAAATATGTTGACCATCACCCTTTTAACTTGCGTAAAAGGCGGCTACTCCCCAATGAAGTGGATCAAGTATAAATCTGTTTGTGGCATTTTTCAAACCCAATAAAAAACCCCGCCTTGGCGAGGTTTTATTGAGTCTAAATGGCTCTGATTAGATTAATAAAGTACGAATATCTTTTAGCAACTTCGTCAGCTTATTGGTAAAGCGCGCTGCATCAGCACCATTAATCACACGATGATCGTATGACAATGATAATGGAAGCATTAACTTCGGATCAAAACTTTGACCATTCCAAACCGGTTGCATCGTTGCAGGTGAAATACCTAAAATCGCGACTTGTGGCCAGTTCACCAATGGCGTAAACGCTGTTCCACCAATCGCACCTAAGCTTGAAATTGTGAAGTTTGCACCTTGAAGATCTTTCGGAGAAAGTTTTTTATCACGTGCTTTTTGGCCCAAAACACCCAATTCAACAGCAATTTCTTTAATTGATTTTTGATCTGGATGACGCAGTACAGGAACGGTTAAACCATCTGGCGTTGCCACTGCAATACCCATATGGATTTCATTACGCAATAGCACAGATTTCCCATCATCAGCCAAGTGACCAGCAAAATCACGCTCTCCTTTCAACAAATGCGCTACCGCTTTGATGATGAACGCCATAATCGTCAAGCTAATGCCATCTTTCTTGAAGTTCCCTTTAAGATCATTACGCCATGCTTCAAGCTCTGTAATATCTGCAAGATCAAACTGAGTCACTTGCGGGATATAGTTGTTTAAAGACAACTGCGGAATCGACACTTGCTGTAAACGTGTTAATGCTTTTTCTTCAACACCACCAAAGGCATCAAAACTTGGAAGTTTCGGTAAACCAGCAGCAACCGCTGTAGCTGATGCGACAACTGGCGCTGTTTGTGGTGCGGTTAAACGCATCTTCACATAAGCAACCAAATCTTCTTTCATGAGACGTTGATGAGGGCCTGATGCCTTCACCTCCGCTAACACCACACCTAGCTCACGTGCAAGTTTACGCACTGCAGGACCTGCATAAACATTGGCATTCGCAGCATTTTGTTCTTTGGTCAGCTTACCCGCGTCAGTATTTGCATAATTCGAAGTGACAACTGAAGATTCGACAGGAGTAGAATCTGCTTTAGAAGCATCTACTTTCTTAGTTTCAGCTTGAGCAGGCTCTTGTGATGCAACGGGAGCAGTTTGACCTGAAGCCTCAATGGTCACTAAAGCAATGCCTTGAGAAACACTTTGACCAACCTCAACATGGATTGCTTTGATCACGCCTGCAATTGAACTTGGCACCTCAACTGAAGCTTTATCTGATTCAACCACACATAGACTTTGTTGAGCTTCAACCGTATCGCCAACTTTGACCAAGATTTCCGATACTGTTGCTTTATCTACACCCAAATCAGGAACAGTCACTTCGACTGCACCTGATTGTACTGGAGCAGTTGCTTTCTCTGGAGCTGAATTTTGCGTTTGAGCAACAGACGTGTCTTGAGCTTGAGTAGGTTGTTGAGCTGATTGTTGAACTGGCTGAGTTTCAGCTGCACCTGCAACTTTCACTTTTAAAATAACAACGCCCTCTTTAACGCTATCACCTTCTTTAATTTCAACGCTTTCAACAACTCCCGCAACAGTGCTAGGCACTTCTACGGTTGCTTTATCCGACTCAACCACCACAATACTTTGGTCAACTTCAATTTCATCACCCGCTTTAACGAGGACTTCACCGACCAATGCTTTTTCCACACCAATATCTGGTACTTGAACATCAACCACTTGCGATGTAGATGCAACAGCTTTTGGAGAAGTTTCAACTTTCGCCTCAACAACAGGTGCTGATTTTTCTTCAGCTTTTGGTGCTTCTGCAACAGGGGTAGTCACTTGACCTTCAGCTTCTAGCTCAATCAGCACAGCACCTTCAGCAACGCTGTCACCCAAGCTCACTAAAATACTTTTAACCACGCCCGCAGAAGTGCTTGGCACTTCCACAGATGCTTTGTCAGATTCCAGCAGAACAATACTGTCATCAACGCTAATGGTGTCACCCACTTTGACCAAAATTTCAGCAACAGTGGCTTGATCTACACCAATATCAGGAGTCGTAATTTGCATGCTTATTTCTCCTCTTTGTAGTCAGCTACAGCGTGTACAGACGGCGTGGCTTGAGGCGCCCAAGCGACAGGACGATCTGTATCTAATTCAAATGTAGAGATTGCATCTTTAACTAAGCGCGCATCTACTTCACCTTCATCTGCTAATTTCTTCAATGTCGCAACAACAATATGCGCTGCATCGACGCCAAAGTAGCTACGTAGTTTCGCACGTGAATCTGAACGACCATAACCATCGGTACCGAGTGCTACAAATGGACGGTTGTCTGGAAGATATGCACGAATTTGTTCGCTATATGCACGCATATGATCGGTTGCAGAAACCACAATACCCTTCGTCGCACGAAGCTGTTCAGACACCCATGATTCTTGAGCAATTTCAGCCATCGGATGTAAGCGGTTATATTCTTCACATGCCATACCGTCACGTGCAAGTTCGTTAAAACTTGTTACGCTAAATACATTTGAATGGATTTGGTATTCATCACGTAAGATTTGAGCCGCTTTAATCACTTCGCGAAGAATCACACCTGAACCCATCAACTGAACCGTCGCTTTTTCATCTTCTTGTAGCAAATACATACCACGTTTAATGCCTTCTTCAACACCCTCAGGCATTTCAGGATGCTCGTAGTTTTCGTTCATGACCGTTAAGTAATAGAAAATACGCTCTTGATTCACATACATGCGTTGTAAACCGTCATGCACAATGACTGCTAACTCATAACCAAAACATGGATCATAAGACACACAGTTGGGAATGGTATTGGCAAGAATATGTGAATGACCGTCTTGATGCTGTAAGCCTTCGCCATTGAGCGTTGTACGGCCTGCTGTTGCACCCAATAAGAAACCTTGTGCTTGTGCATCGCCCGCAGCCCATGCAATATCGCCAATACGTTGGAAACCAAACATTGAGTAGTACATGTACATCGGAATCATCGGCAAGTTATTGGTTGAATAACTGGTTGCCAATGCTGCCCAAGCACTCATTGCACCTGCTTCATTAATCCCTTCTTGAAGCATGTGACCGTCTTTTGCTTCACGGTAATGCATTAATTGTTCTTGGTCTTCAGGGGTGTAATGCTGACCATTTGCCGCATAAATACCCAGCTGACGGAACATACCCTCTAAACCGAAAGTACGTGCCTCATCTGGAACAATTGGAACAACACGATCTTTAATTGCTTTTTCTTTTAACAATGCAGCGATTAAACGCACCATCACCATCGTGGTAGATTGTTCTTTACCTTGAGAACCTTTTAATACTGCGTCAAATACAGAAAGATCAGGAATCGCAAGCTGTTCACTTTCTTTACGACGTGCAGGTAAATAACCACCCAAAGCTTCACGACGTGCTTTCATATATTTCAATTCAGGCGAGTTTTCGCTTGGACGATAGAAAGGCACATCTACTAGCGCATCATCACTGATCGGCAAGTTAAAACGGTCACGTACATATTTCAACGATTCAATTTGCATCTTTTTGATTTGATGTGTTTTATTGACCGCTTCAATTTCATCAGATAAGCCATAACCTTTGACTGTTTTCGCTAAGATAACAGTCGGCTGACCTTTTGCTGTACATGCTTCTGCATATGCTGCGAATACCTTATATGGGTCATGACCACCACGATTGAGATTATCAATATCTTCATCGCTTAAATCTTTTACAAGCTCTGCTGCTTCAGGGTATTTACCGAAGAACTTTTCGCGAGCATACGCACCGCCTTTCACTTGTAGGCGTTGGTATTCACCATCAAGCGTTTCTTCCATTACCGCTTTGAGTGCACCAGATTCATCTTTTGCAAGTAATGGATCCCAATGACGACCCCAAACCACTTTAATAACACGCCAACCCGCACCACGGAAGAGTGATTCAAGTTCTTGAATAATTTTACCGTTACCACGTACAGGACCATCTAGACGTTGCAAGTTACAGTTGACCACCCAAATCAGGTTGTCTAATTTTTCACGACCTGCAAGTGAAATAGCCCCCGTACTTTCTGGCTCATCCATTTCACCATCACCCAGGAACGCCCATACCTTACGGTTTTCTTCCTTAATCAAACCACGGTTCATGAGGTATTTTTGGATGTGTGCTTGGTAAATCGACATGATTGGACCAAGACCCATGGATACTGTTGGGAACTGCCAGTAATCAGGCATCAAATATGGATGTGGGTAAGATGGCAAGCCAATACCATCTACTTCGCGACGGAAGTTATTTAAGTGTTCTTCAGTCAAACGACCTTCAAGGAAAGAACGCGCATAAATACCAGGAGCACAGTGCCCTTGGTAATAAATCATATCACCGCCAAAGTTTTCATTATTCGCGCGGAAGAAATGGTTAAAACCGACATCATATAAAGTTGCTGATGATGCAAAGCTTGCCAAATGCCCGCCCAAATCATCACCTGTTTTGTTCGCACGAAGAACCATTGCCAGCGCATTCCAACGGATCAATGCGCGAATACGGCGTTCCATATCTTGGTCGCCGGGCATTGCAGGCTGCTCATCTACCGACACTGTATTTAAGTAAGGCGTATTTAGTCGCTGAATTGGAACATGCTTGGCAATCGCTTGTTGATACAATTTCTCCAACAAAAATGCTGCGCGATCCGTTCCCATATGTTTTAAAACAGAGTCAAACGCTTCCTGCCATTCTTGCGTTTCCTGTGCATCTGTATCGCCATAATACGCCATGTCTCGTCCTTTTCAATCTGCTAACGTTTAGATCTTATATGTATCATGTTTTAAAGGTATTCAGTTATGGTTACAACTGAATACGGATTTGGCTACTATTTAGTTTCGAAATAGTTATTGACCTAAATTAACATACATAACAAAAAAACCGCCAATTATGGCGGTTTTTTATACACAATCTACTTTAAATAGATGTTAGCTTATTTTTAATACTTAAAACACTGTTGTCTAATTAAGACGATGATCATCTTAATTGTAATAGTCATCTTAATTCTCATATTAGCCAATTATGGCAACATTGCTAAATAAGTAGATGGGTTTTTACGTTGACCATCTTTTACAACTTCATAATGCAAATGCGGACCAGTACAACGACCAGTACAACCTACATTAGCAATATGTTCACCTGCCTTCACACGGTCACCTACGCGGGCAACCAAACGTGATGCATGTGCATAACGCGTTAAGTAACCATTACCATGGTTAATTTCAACATATTGACCATAACCCGTACCCCAACCAGACTTAGTTACAATACCAGGACCAGTCGCATAAATTGGTGTACCGCTAGGCGCTGACATATCTAGACCAGAGTGATTTTCAGCACGGCCACCCATTACACGACCGCCATAATTCGAACTTACACGTTTCAAATCAGGCAGTGGGTGCGTCACTAACCAAGAGTATGGTGAGCTTGAAGAGAAGTTTTTAGAGTTATTCGATGCGTATTTGCCAGCAAGAGATGCATTATTGAGTTCAATTGGTTTTTGTTCACGGATTTGAACGTCTAAAGAAGTATTTGCAGGAATATCAAGATCATCAGGATGACTATAAGAACCTTGAGATAAAGTTTTTGTTAACTCTCCTAAACGATCTGGAGATGAAGCATTATTTACATCAAGTTGAACCAAATCTGCGAAAGCAACTGAAGCTGCCGAAGCTGCTAAAGAAAAAGCCAATAAAATACGTCGCGTATGCATAAAAACCTCATTAAACTGTTCTTACTTAAGTCTCTTACGTGATCACGTCCTTGATATTCACCGAAAAGAGCGCCTAAGATTAAAACAAAACAATGTAGGAACAATGTATGTCAGAACCCAAAAACGTCTTTCAACAAACAAGACAACACATAAAAACAGGAAACTTATCGTTTCTTACAAAGCAAGTTTCTGAATTCCAAAAACTTACAAAATTAATTCAACCTTTATTACCAACCAATGATGTTTGGCAGGTTGTATGTTATCAATACGGAATTTTAATGATTACCGGTGAAAATCAAGCCCTGATTAGTCAAGTCGGTTATCTTCAAAAACAGTATATTTCTCAATTATCACAAATTTCTGAATTTAAAGATTTACAGAAAATTCAGGTTCGTTTAAGACCTAAAGCCAAAACAGAACCTAAAAACACGAAAATCCCCAAACAAATTCCACCAGCAACTCTAGAGATGTTACATCACGCTGCCAGCTTTGTGAGCGACCCTAAGCTTAGCCAAGCTTTACTACGTTTGGCAAGCAATAAAAAGTAACCAACACGTCATACTCAAGCAAACATTTACTTATTTAATGTGACTTTAATAACGCTATTTATAGTTACAGTATAACATTGAACCACTAAGACAATGACTTATGTCACACTCACATATTGAATAGGGCAAGATTTTGCGTCATCAAATGTTACAATTTCATAGCTACTTGGGTCGCTTTTAACATTGCGCAATAATTGGTTATTAAGTGCATGCCCGGATTTATAACCATCAAATTTGGCAATAATTTGATGTCCAAGCAGATACAAATCACCCACCGCATCTAAAATTTTATGACGAACAAACTCGTCTGCATAGCGTAGTCCTTCTTCATTGACCACACCTGTTTCATCAACACCAATCGCGTTATCTAAGCTTGCACCTAATGCTAAGTTATTGGATTTTAAATAATCTAGATCTTTCATAAAACCAAATGTTCGTGCACCACTCACTTCATAAACGAAAGTTTCGGTTGAAAAATCAATGGTTGCTGACTGATATTCTTTGGCAAATGCTGGATGATCAAAATCAATGGTAAAATTTAGCTGAAAGCCCTCATGTGGGCTAAAAATGGCACGCTTATCATCGATCAGTGCTTCAATCGGTTTAATTATTCTTACAAATTTCTTTGGTGAATCTTGCTCAACCAATTCACCTTGCATGAGCAGGTAAATAAATGGCCCTGCGCTTCCATCCATAATAGGCACTTCAGAAGCTGATACTTCGATAATCAAATTATCAATGCCTAGTCCCGCGATCGCGCTCATCACATGCTCAATCGTGCCAACTTTTGCATTTTCCTGCACTAAATTGGAACACATGAATGCTTCTTGAATCAGCATTGCGTCAGCAGCAATATCTATAGGCGGATTTAAATCGATACGACGAAAAACAATTCCCCCATCAGCAACATGTGGAACAAAGTTAATTAAAACTTTTTGACCACTATGTAGTCCGATACCACTCGCTTTCACGACTCGCTTAAGGGTACGCTGTTTCAACATAGAGCTTCGATCTTCATCCAAATTTCCGCTATACGTTAGCACATTTAACCATTGATAAAAAACAAAAAGGTAGCGCTTTTGCACTACCTTTTTTCGATTCAGTTGATTCGTTTTAGGAATAAACTATTTACGCTGTTGATTCTTCAAGTAATCTTGGATGCTCATTGGCGCAGAACGTGGTGCAGCTGCTGGCGTAGCAACAGGCTCTTCAGCATGTTGACGCTTGCTAATCGCTGGAACATCATCTTCATCAACGACTGTATTTTGTGCAGACTGTTGTTGAAAATGGCTTGTCGTTGAACTCACACTTGGACGGCGTTTTGGTTCTGCTTCATTTGCATTTCGCGTTAGACCTGTAGCGATCACAGTGACACGAATTTCATCACGCGCATCTTGATCGAATACAGTACCAAAGAATACTTCACCTTCATCCAAATCAACGATTTGATTCACAACGTCTGTGATAATTTCAGTTTCACGTAATGTAATATCTGCACCGCCAGTGATATTAATCAATACACCTTTGGCATTCATGATATTCACGTTATCCAATAATGGACTACGGATCGCAAGACGAGCAGCTTCTTCAGCACGATCTGTACCACTACTCTTCCCTTCACCCATCATGGCATAACCACGAGTACTCATCGCAGTTTTCAAATCAGCGAAGTCAAGGTTAATATGACCTGGACGAACAACCAAATCAAAGATACTACGTACAGCACTGAGTAATACATCATCGGCTTTACGGTAAGCATCCTGCATTGAAATATCACCATAAACACTGAGTAAGCGTTGGTTTGGAATGATAATCAATGAATCAACATGCGCCTCAAGCGCCTCAATGCCCTTTTCAGCTGAGCGTTGACGACGACGACCTTCAAAGTTAAATGGTGTAGTGACCACACCAACGGTCAAAATACCCATTTCTTGCGCAATTTCAGCCACCACAGGTGCTGCACCTGTACCTGTACCACCACCCATACCCGCGGTCACGAATACCATATCCGCACCTTCAAGGTGTTGGCGAATCAATTCACGGCTTTCTTCAGCAGCAATTTGACCCACATCTGGGTTTGCGCCAGCGCCTAATCCACGTGTGCTTTGTTGACCCAATTGGATTTTAAATGGTGCATTCATACGGTCTAGCGCTTGCTTGTCCGTATTTGCACATACAAATTTCACACCTTGGATGTCTGATTGCACCATGTGTTGTACAGCATTACCACCGCCGCCACCAACACCAAACACAGTAAAACGGGCTTGACCGTTGTTATCGGTTTGTTCATCTTCTAAAAATTCAAATGAAGCCATGACCTTAAATATTCCTAAATTAATATGGCAGTCACTTAAGCCCGTATACTGCCTTGATCTTCAATAATAAAAATTGTTTTTAGGATGCTTTGCATCGCGAGTATTGTCAAGCAGATGACGCAACACTTACAACTTGCGAACAAGACACCTTAAAAAAATAAACTTAAAAAATGCCTTTTAATTTGTTATTGAGGGCATTCCAACCATTCATGACTCGATCTAAAAAAGGGCGCTTGCCCACTTCTTCAGGTTCTTCCACTGATTCTTGCAATTCACTTTGACTAAACAATAACAAGCCAGTCGCCGTTGCATACATAGATCTACGTAATGCTGGTAAATGCTGGTCTTCAGCATAGACTTGTAAAGGCGGATTACCTAGATGTGCAGACACACCGAGTATACGTCTAGACAAAGTCACCATACCTTCAATTTGACAGACATCACCACTTAATACCACACCATGATACAAACTTTGTAATGCACCGCGGCTTTCAAGTTCGGCACGCACCATACCTAGAATTTCTTCGTAACGTGCAATAATGATTTCTGACAACTCAATACGGCTAATTGACTGTGGACCATCAATTGCTTGAAACTCAATCATATGATCAGGTTTAACTTGATGAATATCCACACAACCATAAAGCAGCTTTAAACGTTCAGCTTCTTCTGTCGTTGTTTGCAACACTGCGGCAATATCACGTGTAACATTTTCGCCACCGCGTTGAATAGTGTGTGCAAGAACTAAATGCCCTTCTATATAAACCGCAATATTGGTCGTTCCTGCACCAATATCAAGTAAGCATACACCATATTCTTTTTCATCTTTTAATAATGAACCTTCCGCGGTTGCAAGACAAGAGACGACCATTTTTTCAACAAAAATATTCGCTCCTTTCATCGCACGATCAAGGTTTTGCATCGTACTAATGGGCAACATCATCAATTGATAATGCGCAGTCATACTGTTTGCAGATAAGTTAATGGGATTATGTACCCATTCAGTCGCATCATCCAATTCAAAACCTAAAGGCACAGCACTCGCCAAATAATGGTCCGAGGTCATATGACTAGCTTTTGCAAGCTCTAAGGCACGTACAACTTCTGTGGTGGTAATGGTACGTTCTGGATTCGAAATAGGAGTCCTTCCCGATGCATAGAAACTCTGTAATTCTGTACTCGGAATGGAGACCCACGCTGAATGTACACGACATTCCGCCATATCTTCCGCTTCTTGTACGGCATTTTTAATTGCAGTGATGACTTTTTCTAGGCTGACAATTTTACCTTTATTCATGCCTTTATTGCGCGCACTAGCCATACCAATCACCTGAATATTATCAGGCGCATGTACTTTGGCTATAAGAACTGAAACTTTATGTGTCCCAATGTCTATCGCAACAACTGAGGGAACAGCTTCACTCATCATTCACTACCATCTTCTTCGTTGTTTAGGTACGGCTTAATGCCACTTTATAAAGCCACGTATTATGGCTGTCCAACACTTGTATTCGCAATGTTTATGTCATTAATGGTTACAACAAACTGACCATTTACTATTTTAGGTGGTATTGAATTTTTCCATTGAATGGCAAGACCATTTCTATAGCGTAAATCAATCGCCGAAACACGTGACCAAACAGGTTTTAAATCTGTCTGTACCAATTGGCTGAGTCGCTGCAACTTACTCATGGTTTGATCCTGATCCACGATAATACGTAAACCTGAATCAAACTGCATAAACCATGTTCTACGATCTGTTAAATATAATTCTTTTAATCTCAAATTTGCTGGATGAAACAACTGATTAATCTCATTGTAACGACGCATCATTTCTTGAGATTGATCTAACGGTCCATGTAGTAGTGGCAAAGTTGAATGATTACGAGCGAAAGCTTCAGTAAATACTTCCCCCTCATCACTGAGTAACCGCCCCGTTCCCCAGCGTGCAATCGGATGCCGAGGCATCACACGCACACGAATCCCATTCGGCCAAGCCCGTGAAACAACGACGCGATCCACCCATGAAATCTCAAGACTACGATCACGGATCTGTTCTAAATCCGATGTAAAGTAATTATCTTTAATCACAGGTGCAAGGTGCTGCGTCATTTGCTGTTTTTCAACATCTGAACTTGTACCGACCACCTCTAAAGTCGCTACTTTTGCATCGGTAATGACTTTATAAGCTGCATATATCCCAGCAAAAAGCGCACAAAATGCCACAATCAAAAGTAACCAACCACCCGCATGAATCAACTTTTCTTTGCGAGTTGGCGGTTTCTCATGTATCGATGTAATTGCAGCACGTTTACGGCGCATTGATGCTGGAAGTTGAGCCATGTCTAGTGTTTTTCTTTCGATAAAGTTTGCTCTAAAATCGCAACACAAAGTGCATCGAAATCATATCCTACAGCATTGGCAGCTTTTGGCACCAATGAATGGCTGGTCATCCCCGGTACTGTATTCACTTCCAATAACCAGAAATTCCCTTGCTCATCTTGCATGGCATCAATACGCCCCCAACCACTTGCACCTACAGACTGAAAAGCACGTAAGCAAAGCTCTTGAAGTTGTTTTTCTTCCTCAGCAGATAGACCACATGGAATGCCATATTCAACATCATTACGCATATATTTAGCATCGTAATCATAAAAGGCAACATCAGCAGGTGGTTGCAAGCGAATCACAGGTAAAGGCTGACCATTTAGGAATGAAATCGTATATTCACGGCCTGTGATCCATTTTTCTGCCATAACAACAGCATCATGTTGTATTGCTTTAGCAATAGCATTCGCTAAATCTTCAGCTTTTTCAACTTTGCTCATCCCTACGCTTGAACCTTCATGAACAGGCTTAATAATCAAAGGTAGACCCAAAGTTGCAACCACTTCAGCCAAATCAGTTTCCTGACTGACAATACGATAAGGTGCCGTTGGAAGCTCTGAACCTTGCCAAATTTGCTTGGTTTTGACTTTATCCATACCAATTGCAGAACCTTGAACGCCCGTTCCCGTGTAAGGAATATTTAACCACTCCAGAACACCTTGAATTTGGCCATCCTCACCACCACGACCATGCAATACAATAAATGCACGATCATAATTGACCAACTCAGTGACACTACGTTCTTTCGGATCAAATCCTTCAGCGTTTACACCACTACGCACTAATGCTTCTAGTACAGCTTTACCACTATCTAATGAAACCTCACGCTCTGCAGACTTACCACCGAGCAACACAGCAACTTTGCCGAATTTAGAAGCATTTGACACGTTTATATCCTTAAACTTTTAACATTGGTCAATTAAATTTGGTCTATCAAAAATAATCACACGCTATGATTCTTTAAACATAGATTACTTTAAATAAAGCTGATTTTGAGCCAGTTCAATTGAAATTGCTCCCACGTTACCCGCACCTTGTGTTAATAACAAGTCATTTGCTTGTAACACTTTTTGTATCACAGGCTCGAGATTCCCTTCTACAGGATCAATTAAGATCGGCTCGACTTCACCGCGTAGACGGATACTACGTGCAAGTGCACGACTGTCTGCACCTACAATTGGCTTTTCACCGGCAGAGTAAACTTCAAGTAAAAGCAACTGATCTACTTGCGACAGTACATCGACGAAATCATCGAAACAATCACGGGTACGGCTATAACGGTGCGGTTGGAACAGCATCACTAAACGACGATCAGGATGACTCGCACGCGCGGCCTTAATCGTTGCTTCAACTTCTTTCGGGTGATGCCCATAATCATCAACCAACTTAACCGTGCCTTCACCGAGTTCAAATTCACCTTGAACTTGGAAACGACGACCTACACCACTAAAGCTCTCTAAAGCGCGTGCAATCGCAGCATCTGACACACCTTCATCGGTTGCAATCCCAATTGCAGCCAAAGCATTCAAGATATTATGCAAACCTGGCATGTTAATGGTTAGACGCAGTGGCTCTTTGTTCTTACGTAATACGGTGAAGTGAGATTGCATGCCTTCTTGAACGACATCAATTGCACGGATGTCATTATCTTCGTCAAAACCATAAGTTAAAACTGGACGACCAATGCGTGGCATGATTTCACGAATATTGGCATCATCACCACATACAACCGCTAGACCATAAAATGGAAGCTTTTGTAGGAACTGAATAAAGGTATCTTTTAGGGTGTCGAAGCTACCACCATAGGTATCCATATGATCTGCATCGATATTGGTGACAATCGCAGCCATCGGCTCTAAATATAAAAACGATGCATCTGACTCATCTGCTTCCGCTACGATATAACGACTTGCACCCAGCGCAGCATTCACACCCGAACGATTCAAAAGACCACCGATCACATAAGTTGGATCCATGTTTTCTTCAGCTAACATACAAGTCACTAAACTTGTTGTCGTGGTTTTACCATGTGTCCCTGCAACGGCGATCCCGTGACGATAACGCATCAACTCACCCAGCATTTCTGCACGGCGAACCACAGGAATACGATTTTCAATCGCTTCTTTAATTTCTAGGTTTTCAGTATCAATCGCTGTCGACACCACTAAAACATTGGCATTTTTAATATTTTCAGCAGCGTGGCCGATGTAAACTTTAATTCCATTTTCTTCAAGTTGCGCTGTCGTTTTAGAAGCCTTAATGTCAGAACCTGAAACTTTGTAGCCTTGGTTTTTCAACACTTCGGCGATACCACACATCCCAGCCCCGCCAATCCCCACAAAGTGGATATGCTTAATACGGCGCATTTCTGGAATTTTAATCAAGTTTTTTGCTTTATCAGCAGGTGTTGATGGAGACATAATTTACTCTAAAACTTACAAATCTTGAATTAAACCAACCACACGCTGTGTTGCGTCAGGTTGGGCATGTTGACGTGCTTTTACTGCCATTTCCATGAGTAATTGACGGTTCATTAGTGGCGTCAAAACGTCTTTCAATGTATCGGTCGTCATGGTGGACTGCGGACAAATTTTTGCAGCCCCAATTTTTTCTAAAAACTTTGCATTTGCAGTTTGGTGATCATCGACTGCACTTGGTAAAGGCACAAATACAGCAGCAACACCTGCGGTTGCAACCTCAGTCACCGTTAAAGCCCCTGCTCTACAGATAATCAGGTCGGCATCGCTATACGCTTTAGCCATATCCTCAATAAAAGGCTGAACTTCAACAGCTAAAGATGCAGGTGCATTCTCATAACGACTACGTGTCGTTTCAGCATGGTTTTGACCACTTTGATGAAACACTTGCATCGGAATGTTCAGTTGCTTTAACGCTTCTGGAATACGCTCATTGAGCGCTTGCGCACCAAGTGAACCACCCACAATCAAAATACGAATTGGCTCACCCGCCTTTTCTCGCTCCAGATAACGCCAAGACGGATTGAGTATTTCCGCAATTTCTTGACGAACGGGGTTACCTGTCGTCACAATTTTCTCACCAGATGGGAACGTATCAGGAAATGCCTGACAAACAACCTTAGAAACACGTGCCAATTGAGTATTGGTAAAACCCGCCACAGCATTTTGCTCATGGATAATTACTGGAATACCCAAAATCTTAGCTGCCAACCCTCCTGGCCCTGCAACATATCCCCCAAATCCCGCAACAGCATCGACTTTGAGCTGTTTCATATAACGCATGGCACTTAAAGTTGCCTTCATAATTTTAAAAGGGGCTGCTAATTTACGAACTAAGCCATTACCCCGAACACCCTGAATATCGATTTGATAGATCGGAATATCATGTTGTTTAAGTAAACGATTTTCCATTCCAGTTGGCGTGGCTAACCAAGACACCTGACAACCCTCTTGTTGTAATTTCTTTGCAACAGCAAGGGCTGGGAATACATGTCCGCCAGTGCCTGCAGCCATCATCATGACATGCTTTGGTGCGCTTCGTTGAGGTTTGGTCACAGTTCTTTCTTCAATTCTTAAATAAGGATAATAAAATTCGATTTTGTGCAATCGATTGTAATCACAATTGCATAGCCATGAAAGATTATTTACTTTTTTTCAACAGGCATTCGATTGGTTTTTTCTACTATTTTTAAAGTTTAAACTAGATTTATTATTAAGGTTGTTATTTTTCTTAGACTTAAGTGAAATATTAAGCTTATTTTAAATCTAAACAAAACTCCAAAATGCTTAACCCAAGTTTATCCATACTTATATTTTAAGATCTTTTATCCACTAGAAATACATTATGGTTCATATATTTTTTAAATGAGTTCATGCTTAAAGAATATATATCGACCTTAGGAACTATGGTATTTTTTTGTTTTTTACTTATTAAAATTCAGTCAATTAATTCAAATTTTGATCGCGCAACGGAAGCTCATGCCAAAATTATCATTACGGGATTTATGGATTATTTTAGCAGGCTATTTAGCCGCTATTCACATTGGAAAACTTTCTGTTGTTCTACCTATTCTACAAAAAGATCTTCATTTAACACTAACTCAGGCAGGGTTTTCAATCTCGATTATACAAGGTGCAGGTATGCTATTTGCCCTTGCGATTGGTGCCTTTTCTGAAAAACTGGGTTTGAAGCGCTGTTTGATCGGTGGTTTAATTATTTTAGGTACAAGTAGTATTGCTGGGCTTTGGATCGACAATATTGCACTGCTTTATTTGTTTCGCTTCACCGAGGGCATTGGATTTTTAACCATTTCGCTTTGCGCACCTGCAATTTTAAAGCGGATGAGTCAACCCGAAACCATCAATTTTAAAATGGGGCTGTGGAGCTCATATATGGGGCTTGGCGTCAGTATAGCGGTATTTACCATCCCGTTCATTTTAGAGTATCTGAGCTGGCAATATATCTGGGTCATTTTAGGCTTACTTTGTTTTGTCATTGCGCTCGCGATTCACCTCTTTTTAAATATCGAGACGAGCTCTTCAACTTCAAAAACAGCCGTTGCAGATACTCAGAATAGTCTGGGTCAAATTATTCGTGCAACGCTGACACACCCACCTATGATTTGCTTAGCTTTAGTCTTTGCATGTTATGCCAGCCAATGGACATCCGTGACCAGTTTTTTACCCAGCCTTTATGTTGAACATGGTCTGAACTTAAAAACCACAGGTTTACTGGTATCACTGGTGGTGCTTGCCAATTTAGTTGGAACATTTGGTGCTGGCATGCTGTTGCAAAAAGGTTGGTCAACGCAAAAATTACTGACGATTGGATTTGTTGGTATGTTTTTCACCAGTATTTTGACTTTTACCACCAATAGCTGGCTAACCTTCGAAATTCAAGTCTTAAACGCTGTGTTGTTTTCCATGATTGGGGGTGTTATTCCAACCACCATCTTTTCTATGACCCTTCATTATGCACCTTTTGCCAGTGCTGCAGCAGCCAGTATGGGCTTGGTCATTCAATGTTCGGCTCTAGTGCAGTTCTTTGTCCCGCCTCTAAGTGCTGCTTTTGTTTCAGCAACGCATACATGGGCAAGCATGAGTATCGTGACTTCCATTTTATGCTGTATTGCACTCTCGATTATGTTTATATTTTTTAAACGCTATGCCAAATAGTAAAGAGCCTCAAATGAGGCTCTTTTTTTACTTATATTAAGCCATTAAGCCATTAAGCCAATCCTGCTTCCAATACCTTAAATAAGTCATCTGCAATGGATGTGCCAAATTGATTATCAATTTCACGGATACAGGTTGGACTGGTCACATTAATTTCAGTCACATAATCACCAATAACATCCAGCCCAACAAAGATCAGACCTTTTTCACGTAAGAATGGTCCGACTTTTGCGGCAATGGCTTTGTCATTTTCAGTCAGTGGTCGTGCTTCACCTAAACCACCTGCGGCTAAGTTGCCACGGACTTCACCATTTTGAGGGATACGCGCTAAGCAATACGGTACAGGTTCGCCATTCACCATCAAAATTCGTTTATCACCATCCACAATTTCAGGAATATAACGCTGCGCCATAATCGGTTGTTGACCCAATTCGGTGAGCATCTCTAAGGTTGAACCAATATTCGCACCATCCGCTGTAAGACGGAAAATCCCTGTTCCGCCCATGCCATCCAGTGGTTTGACAATCACATCACCATATTGCTTAAGAAATTCACGAATCAAGCTTTGTTGAGAAGTAACCAAGGTGGGGACTTGAAGCTCGGGAAACTGTGTCGCAAATAATTTTTCATTACAATCACGTAGGCTTTGTGGCTTATTAATAATCCAAGCACCTTCGCGTTCTGCTTGCTCTAAAATATAGGTGGTATAGACAAAGTTCATGTCAAATGGCGGGTCTTTACGCATCAACACCACATCATAATCCGCAATCGATTCTTTTTGTTTTTCACCCAATTCATAGTAGTGATTGTAGTCTTCAAACACTTGAAGGGGTGCAATCAAGCCAAAAGCTTTGCCTTGATCAATATATAAATCTTGTTGTAATGCATAACCCAGTTCATGACCACGTCGAACGGCAGCCCAAAGCATGGCCATGGTTGAGTCTTTTTTGAGGTTTACATTTTCGATGGGATCCATCACAACAAGTACGCGCATGTCTCTGTGCTCTTTTAGAAACTAAATTTGTGAATGAGTATAGCCGAGATTACTGCTTTGTTTATTCTGTTTTGTTTATTCCATTTTTGCATGTGTATGTATGAATTGGTGCACTAGCCCAAGATTTGATTTGTGGGATTTGAGCGATATCTTCACTGCTAAACTTAAAGATGGAGCAATAACATGTTGTAAACGCCTATGAAGAAAACTGATTGAGTTAATGCAGTCGCTTTGCCAATCGCTATACCCGTATTGGCAATCATTAATCTACTTATATTCAAAGGGTTAATTTCAAGTCTTGACTTACAAAACCCTTACGTGAGTAAAAAATCAACTACATGCACAAATATATAAGCACCAATACAGCTATATATATCAAACATTCATTGAGATTGATTTGCCCTATATTATGAATTACAAAAGATTTGTTTTGCATAGACGAGATGAAGAATTATGTAAATTTACATAATTTATTTATTAATATCAATATCTTAACTTACGAATAATAAAGAGGCTTTTATGAAAATTGCTTTAATTGGTGCAACTGGTATGGCAGGTTCACGCATTTTAGAAGAATTGGTGTCTCGTGGACATTATGTCAAAGCCATCGCACGTCATACACATAAAGTTGCTGACACAGAACGTGTATTAAGTATTGATCTTGATCTAAATGACCATGAAGCATTGGTAAATGAGCTTAAAGGTCAAGATGCTGTCGTGAGTGCAGTCCGTTTCCAAGGCTTAAATGGTGATGGTCTCATTAATGCAATTCGCGATTCAAAAGTAAAACGCTTTATCGTAGTGGGTGGCGCGGGTAGCTTAAATGTACCCAACAAAAATATCCGCGTGATCGATAGTGAAGATTTTCCAGAAGAATATAAGGTTGAAGCTGAAGCTGCTGCAACCTTCCTGGATAACTTAAAGCAAGTCGATGATTTAAACTGGACTTATATTTCGCCTTCTGCTGAGTTCGGTCCAGGCAAGCGCACAGGTGAATTCCGTACAGGTAAAGATGAGCTATTGGTCGGTGAGGAAGGCAGTAAAATTTCGACCGAAGACTTTGCCATTGCACTGAGTGATGAGCTCGAGCAAAAAAATCATATTCGTGAACGATTCACTGTGGGTTACTAATACAGTTAATTATCAGCACTAAAAAAGGAAGCATTTGCTTCCTTTTTTATTCATGTATGAAAGGCTTGCTTTAAAAATTAATCCGCTTGATTTGGATCACAACATAGATGCAATCAAACCTGACATTTTGACCTGTGCTTGATTCTTTTAGCGTAATTTCAGCCATTATTCGAATTTTGGTCTACCTACATACAAAGCGGTATGTTCCAAAGCCTTTTCTAAATAATTTTGCATAAACTTATTCTCAAGTATCCAATCTATATACCTTCTTCTAAATTTTTATAATGCGGACTGATATAAAAATATAGACACAGTTCACAAAACACCCCAACATACCAAACGGTAAAAATTAAAAGAAACTTCAAATTTTTATTAACCTAAAAACACCTCAAAATGGGTAAAAAATAATGCAGCAACTTTGGAATCGCTTAGAAACCTTTTTACAAGAAAATCATCCTGAAATATTTAAAGACCTTGCACCACCTGCAACAGATGCAGAAATAACTGATCTAGAAGATAAAATTGGGGTAAAACTCCCTGATGATTTTGTCGCATGTTTAAAAATTCATAATGGTCAATTTGGTCGTGCAGATGGCTTATTTGATCAATCAGAATTTTTATCGACTTCACGTATTTTTCAAGAATGGTCAGTTTTAAAAGGTATTCTAGATACTGAAGATTTTTTCGATTCTGATGAAGAAGCTGGGTCTAGTGATGGAGTAAAAATCATCTGGTGGAGCGCTAGATGGATTCCATTTATCAGCTATGGTAATGGTGACAATTGGAGCATCGATTTAGACCCTGCGGAAGATGGTACTGTAGGGCAAGTCATTACTTTTTGGCATGAAACCTTTGAACGTGAAAAAGAAGCGAATAGCTTTAAAGAATGGTTTTCTAATTTTATCGATCAACAGATTGATGGCTAAGATTAATATCCATTTCAGAGCGTACAAATAGTTTTATATCTGCTCCAAAATACCTCCTTCCGTAAAGTGATCGTTTGTATAGAAATGAACTTGCGGAAGGATTTTAATTTATTTAGAAATATAGCCAATTAGAAATATTTTTAAATAGGTATGTTTTAATTCAATTATTTTCATTTTCAAAAATATAGTTCGATGCGAGTACTGGATCACGACATAGATCCAATCGAACCTGACAATTTTTATCTGTGCTTAATTCATTTAGCGTAATTTTAGCCATGATTCGAATTGGTCTACCCACATAAAAATCAGTATCTTTCAAAGCCTTTGTAAATAGCCTTGCATAATTGATTTCAAGATAACCAATCTGTATATCTGCAATACTTACTTGCACTTGATGAGGCTGGTTATGGTGGTTTTCCATGCGTTGAATCAAGGCATCTCGATACAGAATGGGTTCTACTGATTTCAACATCAGCGTATTGATCAATTTTAATTGGTTAAATGCACTTATCGGAATTTGAATGGGATACTGTTGATCAGAACGAAAGTCATAAGGATGTGTTTGGAAAAACTTAGCTCGATCAAACTGATATCGATCCCAACGATGCTGGTCGATATGTCTAACGACAATAAAGCCGATAATCATTGTGACAAGCATGATGGTGAATATAAGCATGTTGTTCCAAATCAACAAAAGTTTTTGTTATTGAACCTTTACACATACATTCCATTTATTAAAATGATGCATAAAGTTTAAACATGTATATACCACAGATTATCTTATTGAATTTTAAATATTTATTAAATATTGGTTTAAATATAGCTTCAAAAACCATTAAATCACAGAGAGTCTATTCATTAAAAAACAAGAGAAAACAATACGCTCTACCGTCACAATTGAATTAAGCAAAAATAAAGCCCTATCTTAAATGATAGAGCTTCATTAAAAATCAATACTTTGTATTAATTTCAGATACCATATTTCACACGGTAAGCTTCCATTTTCGCTAAGGCTTCTTTCTCGCCTTTCACATCTAAGAAGTCCATTAAATCTTTCATCGTAATTAATGCATGAACAGGAATTTCGAGTTCTTTCTGCACTTCTTGAATAGCAGATAAACTCCCCTGACCTTTTTCTTGACGATCAAGTGCAACCAATACACCTGCAATTTGTGCACCTGCATTTTTAAGAATCGTCACGACTTCACGAATCGCTGTACCTGCAGTGATCACATCATCAATAATCCAGACTTTTTTACCCTCAACCGATGCACCAACCAACACACCGCCTTCACCGTGATCCTTCGCTTCTTTACGGTTAAAACCCCAAGGTACACTCACACCATGGTTTTGTGACATTGCGACAGCAGTTGCAGCAACAAAAGGAATACCTTTGTACGCTGGGCCAAAGATCACATCTACATTTTCACATTCAGTTAATTTAGCCGCATAGCCAGAAGCCAATAATGTTAAGGCTTCGCCATCATTGAGTAAGCCTGCATTAAAAAAATAAGGACTCACACGACCTGATTTTAAAGTAAACTCACCAAATTTAAGCACACCACGTGATAATGCAAGTTCGATAAAAGCTTGAGGGTTAAACTGAGCTGGCGACGTCATGAGGTGCTCCAAAATTCATAAAGAGAGGTTATGACTGCGCATGATACCAAAGAGTAGCTATCCAAGTGATCAAAAAATTCTAAGAGTGGTCTCAATTAACGTCAATGGTCTACGTTCTTCAGTCACCAAAGGCTTATTAGAGTGGATGGAACAATCAGACGCTGACGTGATTTGTATGCAAGAAAGTCGAATCACCCATGCGCAGTGGACTGATAAATTCCGTCCTGAAGGTTGGTATACCCATCTTTTCCCAGCAGAACGTCCAGGTTATGCAGGTACTGCCATTTATAGTCGAATGCCTTTCTTGTCGATCAAAGATGGTTTAGGTTTTGAATTGGCAGATTCTCAAGGTCGTTTTATTTCTGCAGAGTTCGATCTCGGCTTAGGTAAATCTGCACATATTTGCTCGCTTTACTTGCCTTCTGGTTCTTCAGGTGAAGATGCTCAAGCGCGTAAAGATCATTTCCTCGAAGAATATTCAAAAATCTTAAAGCAATGGCGTGATGAAGATAAATCCGTCATTGTCTGCGGCGATTACAATATCGTACACAAACGTATCGATATTAAAAACTGGTCAGGCAACCAAAAAGCATCGGGTTGCTTACCACATGAACGTGCTTGGCTCGATCACATTTACGATGAATTGGGTTATGTTGATACTTTCCGTGAAGTCCGTAAAGAAGCTGAAGTATATTCTTGGTGGTCAAACCGCGGACAAGCCCGTGCGAAAAATGTCGGTTGGCGTATTGACTATCAAGCATGCTCACCAGACTGGAAAGACCGTACTGTCAATGCTTGGGTTTATAAAGACAATTGGTATAGCGATCATGCACCCGTCATTATTGATTATAAACTTTAAAGTAATTTGCACGAATATTAAAGCAAATTAGTGAACAACCGTTCACTCAATATAAGCTTTTGACGCACATTACTTGTCGTATTAACTTATTTTTATTTATGTGTTAACACGGCATTATAGTCGCACGGCACAGGGACATGTCAGGATGACAAATAAGGATTGGAAGCCGTAGGATGAAAAGAAAATAAAGCGATTTATTTTCCAAGGATGATCGACATTGGACGTTGAATTGAGACCCGCATAATCAGGATGATATGATGCGGGTTTTCTCTTATATAGCCATCCATTTTTTTAAATAGCTCTGTTTAATTCAGTATCCTTCTATAACGCTTCTTTCTGTTCGCCACTCAAGAGTTGATATCTCTATCCAATATTTATTCTTTTCAATATTGAGTTTTTTTATTATTGAGTTTTTGTCTAATGCTTTTAAGTTTAAGCCTTCATCTTTTCAATTTAATGACAGTCAAATATTAATTCTATTCATCTTGCCAGTTTTTTTGCTAACCTTGATCTATCTATTAAGCCTTCAATTTGGATCTAAAATGTTAAAAGTTTATGGCATTAAAAATTGTAATTCGATGAAAAAAGCCTTTGATCTACTCGATGAGCTGGGTTTAGCGTATGAATTCCATGATTATAAAAAACAAGGGATTGATGCAGATACCGTTAAAGTTTGGCTGAATGAGCTTGGGGCGGACATCGTCCTCAATAAAAAAGGCACGACTTGGCGTAAACTGAGTGCAGAAGAGCAACAAAAGGCTTTAGATAGTCAAGAAGGCTTAATTGAAGCCCTCACTACACATAATAGCTTAATCAAACGACCTGTTATTTCAGCAGAATCAGACTATGTGGTTGGGTTTAATGAAGATGCGATTCGTGCTTTGAAAAAGTAATTCGCTATTCGTACAGTATGAACATGATTTGAAAATCATAAATAAAAACCGAGCATCAGCTCGGTTTTTTATCATTCATTTTGAATATTGAAGCTAAGGTTAAATTAGTTCACACGTACCCAAGTCTGATTACGACCCAATGCAGCAACGCCAATAAAGCCACGAAGTTCTAACTTTTTACCGCCATCGGCAATTTTACCTTTCAGCTTATAAGTCTTATCCGATTTTGGATCTAGAATGGTACCGCCGTCGTAGCTTGTACCACCGACATTTTTAAGGTTACGGACAATGGTTACACCTTTTAGTGACTTGTTTTTAAATTTACCCGTGCACTTGGTACATGTATTCTCTTCACCAGCAGCCAATATGCTTTGAATACTTGCGCTTAACTTACCATCTGACTGTTCAGTGAATTTGACCACGGCACGAGGTTGTTTCGTTTCATCGTCAATGGTTTTCCATGTTGTTCCATGCAAAGGGTCTGTGGCATTCGCAAATACAGCAGTTGTGATTAATCCTAAAGCAAGTGCAATTTTTTTCATTGTTTTCATTTCCCTTGTCTTATTGACATGAATATTATTAAAAATTGATAACAAATAAGCAATTTGTGTGTGTGACTATTTGGTGTAACCTTGTATATCACCTGTATTAAAAACAAGCAATAACTATACAATATGGAAAAAAAATGAAGATTAATCCTCTTTTGAAACAATATATTACAGAGTCAATCTTAAGGACCAGCTTCCGTTTTCCAAGTCGATTTAATTTACCACCCACGGCCCTTCGTATTGCACTTGAACAGCTTACTCGCGTGATTCCACAGCCCAAAAATGTTGAGTTCCGTCAGCTTCGTATTGCAGGTATTCGTGCTGAAGAAATTTTACCTCAACCAGAAACCACCCAAATGATTTTTCATATTCATGGGGGGGCGTTTATGGTCGGTTCAATTAAAACTCATCGGGCCTTTTTAAGTGAAGTTGCGCTCCGCACACAAATGCAAGTGCTTCACATTGATTATCCTCTCTCTCCTGAACAGCGTTACCCAGATGTAGGTGATGCGATTTATGATGTCTATCAAACATTGCTTGACCAAGGTATTCAACCCAAAGACATTATCTTGTCTGGTGATTCGTGTGGTGCAAATTTAGCATTGGCTTTAGTACTCCGTTTAAAACAAGAAGATCCTAAAACCGTACCGAGCGGTTTGATTCTGATGTCACCTTTCCTCGATTTGACACTCACCAGTGAATCTTTACGTTATAATCAAAAGCACGATGCTTTACTGTCTATCGAAGCGCTAAAGAGCGGTATTAAATACTATGTGCCTTCTCGATTTGATCCATCTATCCCAGAAATTTCACCTATTTTTGGTGATTTTAAGGGCTTACCTCCAACCTTAGTACAAATCGGTTCAAAAGAAATTTTGCTAGATGACGCAGCTCGTTTTGAAGACAAAGCCAAAGAAGCCAAAGTGGATGTCCATTACAAGCTTTACACCGGTATGTGGCATAACTTCCAAATGTTTAGCCCGTGGTTTAATGAAGCCAAACAATCACTGGCTGATATTGCTGAATTCGCACACAAATTAGATCAAACTTAACTTCAAAAAGCTAAAGCCTTACATGACATAGAATCAGTAAATATTTTAATGAATTAAACTCATTATCTTAAAAACTAGAAAATAAATGTAAGGTTTTCATATTCAATAATTAAGCTGATGATATATAACAACGAATATGTATTTACGATCAAATGTATTTAATAGGATTCAGCTGAATACTTCAAATAATCTTTTTTTCTTACGATTAGACCGCTTATCATCATTCAAAAAATTATAGTGAATTAAGACACATTTAATTATTTTTCATAAACTTAAGTCAATATTTTAACTTGGGTTTAAATTGATCTACTTGAATTTAATTGTTATATTTTTTCTAGAGTAATTCAAATCATTTTATTTGCAGAATAGGCCAGTTCTTATGAGAAAAGTCATATATTCGGAAAGACGCCGTCGCATTAATGCATTTTTCAAAAATTTATATAAAAAATCGATGTTTTACCAATGGACTACAAAAAGTCAAGTTATTAATGCGAGCAATGTTGATCCTCTTACAGGTCTTTATAACGCGTTTGGAATGAATACTTTTTTAAAAGAACTCCATCCACAGGCTGGATTAAACTATGCCATTATTTTATTAAATCTCGATAACTTTGAACACATTCAACATAAGTTTGGAACGAAAATAGCTGAACGTTCTTTAATTAAGACTGCACGACTTCTCAGCAATAATGTACGTGATACTGACTTAATTGGTCGCTATGGTGATCATGAATTCATTTTAATTTTAAGTGACATCAATTTGGATAAAGCCAATTCGGTTGCACAGCGTTGTTTGCAATTAATTCAAAACAATCCTATCCAGTCTAATGGCTTATCTATCACCTTACAGGCGAGTTGTGGTGTATCTGCATCTAAAGCAGATGTGGTCAGCGACACAGTTCTGCAATATGCTGATCGTGCTTTATTCTTGGCAAAGAGCAGTGGATTTAATCAATTGAGAGATGAAAGAGCAATTTTTTCTTAATGATTTTTCAATGAGTTTAAGCTTCAGTATTTGATACAGCATATTTCATCTAAATTGCATATTATCTGTATAGCGCATCATGAGCTGATTGTTACCCGTTGCTTTATCTTCTAATAATTCAGTAATCTTATCTTGCTCGATAAGGTTCTTGATTTTGTACAAATAAGTGCTCTTGTTTTGCAAGTGCAATCCATTTCTGTACCGCGGGTACATTTAAAATCGTCTGTATATACGTTTGAGCCGGTGCTGAAATAGGAAGCTGATAACTGATAAAACGCATGACAACAGGTGCATAGAAAGCATCAGCAATTGTAAAAGAATCACCACAAAGAAAGCTATGTTCCGAAGCCCGACTTGCCCAAATGGCTTCGATACGTTCGACTTCGGATCTCAGCTTTTCATGTTCCGCCCAATGCTTTGCCCCCACATCGGCTAAATTCGCCTCAATATTCATCCCACATAATGTTCTTAGATTTGGAAAACCACTGTGCATCTCAGCACAAACAGAACGAGCCTTTGTACGCAAACCAAGATCTTTTGGCCATAGTCCTTTCTCTGGATATAGCTCGGCTAAATACTCACAAATCGCCAGTGAATCCCAAATACTCAGATTCTCATTTATCAAAGTCGGTACTTTAGCCGTTGGACTCACTTTAGAAATGATTTCCTTAAACGCTTGATCCGCATGGAAATCATCAAAAGGAACTAAAACCTCTTGAAAAGGTATTTTAAAATATTCCAAAACCAACCATGGACGCATTGACCATGACGAATAGTTTCGGTTACCAATATAAAGCTCCATAAGCGATCTCCTTTATAAATAAATCACCCATAAAAAAAGGTAGCCGATCGCTACCTTTTTGCATCAGTGACTTAACTCAATCTGTAGGGCATTTTAGAAAAGATAAGACACACCAAATCCTGCATTGTAGCTACGATCTTGACCCTCTAAATCGACACTTACACCCATATCAAATTGAGCGCGATCATTTAAGCCATAAATTAAACCTGTACCTAAAGCGTATTCGTTATCCACACTTTCTTTTTTACGGTAAACCAGTTCTGAATATCCTGACCAATTTCCTGCGATTTTATATTTCAATGTCGGTACAGCTGTGATCGACCAATCACTGTCTTGTACTTCATAAAACATACTGATACTGGTTTTGACTAAATCGTTATATTTGTAGTCAACCGCTGAAGCCAGCGTATAAATGTCTTCTTCTTCAGAAAAACCTTTATTTCCTGTCGCAATTAACGCCTGAGCCAAAACAGCCAAAGATAATTTTTCATCTTGCAAATCGATATGATGCTTAATCCCGACAGTCACATCTCCCAAACCATCATCTTCAACTGAATGACCTTGGTATTTGGTTTTGCTCCAAGCGGGTCCAGACCAGCCCAATTGCAATTCAGTGTTTTGCCCAAGCCCAGTGCGTAACTCCATATCCGCATTCAAAGTGACATCACGTCGTTTTGAACCATCAATTGTCGTTTCAGTATACGTTGCAGAAGGTAAAGCTTGTTCCCATGCTAATTTCCCAACTGGGGTAATACCCGTACCAAAGCCTGTACCTGGACGTTCAAAGGAGAAGTCTGCTGCCATTGCGCTAACACTTAAAGTCGTAAGTGCAAGTACACTCAGTTGTTTGAATCTTGTCATGGGAACACTCAATTAATTTAATTCTTTGGTCATTTTAGCACCACGGTTACGTAGTAGCTCTAAAGTTTCTTTTTCTTCAGGTAAAGCCTGAGTCCAATCAATGGTATCAAAATCACAGTCAAAAAATAAATCACTAATCGATGTAAGAATGGTTTTACCTTCATCATCTTTGGTATTTGGGTCAACATTTTGATCCAATAACTTTGCTACGGCTGGAACACAAGCCGCACTTGCTGCATCCCAAAGTGGACCATAACACTCTTCAGCATCCCACAAATGGAAGTTCGCTTTTGCTTGAATGAGCGCCTCTAAAATATCTAAGTGAATCTGTAAGTCTTTTTGCTTCTGTTCAGCAGATAAAGCTGCACCAGCCTCATATGCTTCGCTCACATTTTCCCACCATTTAAATAGACCATCTGACCACACTGAAACAGCTGGGCCTTTTTCAGCATCAATAAAATTTGGATCAAGACCATCAGCCAACAGGCGTTGAATCTGTGCCAAATCAAGTTCTTCTAAGGCCTGTAAAAACACTTGTTGTTGTGCTGTGAGCATGTCTTCTCTCGTATAAATTTAAATAAATATGTTGAATGAACATTATGCCGAATTATTGTGAACTTTTTTGATTTAAATGACCGTTGAAATTTTTTTATATTTTTTAATCAAGACGCGTAATTTTACTAAACCATTAAAAAAGCCCCATTCAGGGGCTTTTTCTGCAATTATGCTGGATCGACATCTAGATCGGTATCCGCATCTGCTAACTCCAACGCGGCAGCGCGTGGGTTTTCTTTCTTCTCGAACACATGTTCAAGGCTTCGTTTAAGTCGGTCAATTGCACCATGAATTGCGGTATCAATATTGTGACCTTTATGATGAACCACCACAGGTTTAAGACCTGCTGGTCGAGCTTCAATCATACATTTGATATCATCGTCGCCACCTTTTAAGCCATTTTCATCACTAAAGTGCACTGAGAAATGGGTTATTTTTTCTGAATGGCGTTGGAATTCTGCATTTAGTTCTGCACGAACATACTCAATTAATCTTTCACTGTTTTGAATATTTTTATCTGTACGGATTTCTATGTTCATAAAATATCATCCTCTTCTTTATCTAAAACTTTATGGTGCAAAACTTATTATCTTGGCACGTTTGTAGCATTTAATTTAAAGCATAAAAACATCATCACTTTCGTTTGGAATAAAGCCTCCTGAACCTAAGATGAACACTTTTAAAAGTCTGCAGAACTGTGTCCTTATACTTCGAATATCGGGCCTAACACAGAATTATGCAAGCAGTATTTCAAAAATTTTAGCAAAAGGATAACCCATTGTGACAAGCACTTACTTACGTGGACAAGAATTGGTTGATGCTATTCAAAGTTCGTCCTATTCGCGTGATTTAATTGGCTATCACGGACAAGTTCCCCCTGCTCAATGGCCGAAGCAAGCCAAGATAGCTGTGCAATTTGTATTGAATTATGAAGAAGGTGGTGAGAATCATATCGAACATGGTGATACGGGCTCTGAACAATTTCTTTCTGAAATCGTCGGAGCGACCAGTTTTAAGGCAAAACATATGTCGATGGATTCCATGTATGAATATGGCTCTCGTGCAGGATTTTGGCGCATTCATGGGGAATTTAAAAAGCGGGATTTGCCTATGACGATTTTTGGTGTCGGTATGGCACTCGCTCGTAATCCCTATGTGGTTCAAGCCATTAAGGAAGCTCAGTATGACGTAGTCTCACATGGACAGCGTTGGCTGCATTATCAACATGTCGATATCAATACTGAACGCCAACATATGGATCAAGCCATCAGTGTCTTAGAAGCACTTTTTGGTAGTACACCTATCGGTTGGTATACAGGTCGTGACAGTCCCAATACCCGCCAATTATTGGCTGAGTTTCCACAAATTCAATATGACTGTGACTACTATGGCGACGATCTACCTTTTTGGACTGAACTTAAAAACGCTCAAGGTCAAACTCGTCCACATCTGATTATTCCCTACACCCTAGATACCAATGATATGAAATTCAGTTCCGCTGGTGGTTTTAACCATGCAGATCAGTTTTATCAATACCTCAAAGATAGTTTTGACACGTTATATGCTGAAGGTGATGTCGCTCCTAAAATGATGTCTGTTGGTATGCATTGCCGTTTATTGGGTCGACCAGGTCGCTTTAAAGCACTACAAAAGTTTTTGGACTATGTGCAATCACATGAGAAAGTTTGGATTTGCCGTCGTGGCGATATTGCACAGCATTGGCACCAGCATTTTGCACCATGAATTAACATTCACGCGAATAGGATTTTGTTTGAGAGCACGTTGATGCGCTACATTTGGACGATTATTCCATAAAAAATTATTTGGCATTGATATTGCAAATTAAGTTCTAAGTTTCTTTTATATTTAGGCTTTATTGTGTTGATTTCAAATTTTAATCAAGGCAGTTCAAGTGAAATTTCAACACTGCTTAATCATTGCGTTCATATCCCTCGTTGGTCAATAGACATCCTGCAACATCGTCCATTTTCAACAGCAGATAAGCTCTTTGAAATGGCTAGAAAATCTGCTCAAACATGGACTTGGGATGAGATTTTAGCGGCACTCCATACGCATCCTAGGATTGGTGAAAAAAATGCTCAAACTGCGCTAAGTGAACAAGAGCAATTCTTTTCTGACCGTGAACAATCAGCACTCAGTTCAGATCAGGAAACGTTAAATGCGATCCATCAAGGCAACCTTGTCTATGAAAAAAAATTTGGTTTCATTTTTTTAATTAAAGCATTTGGTCTCAATAGCCAGCAAATTCTAACTGCTCTAAATAATCGCCTGAACAACGATTTAGATACCGAAAAAAGTATCGTCCATCAACAACTTATAGAAATCGCTTTATTGAGATTAACGCAGGAGGTTGAAGCATGATCAGTACCCATATTCTTGATACTGGCTTAGGAAAACCTGCCTCAAATGTGTTGGTCAAGCTGTTCGATGAGCAAGGGCAATTGATTGCTGAAACCACCACAAACCAAGATGGCAGGATCTCTGATTTTGGGATAGCGATATTGAGTACAGGTCAATACAGCCTCGAATTTTCTACTGCCGATTATTTTGAAAAATTAAGTACCGATACTTTTTTTCCTAAAGCAGTCATTCATTTTTCAATTACAAATACAGAGCAGCACTATCACATTCCCCTTCTGATTAGCCCATTTGCTTACTCGACATACCGAGGGAGCTAGTCAACGAATCGATGGAAATAAAAATTTAAAGAATGAGGGATATAAAATGTCAAAGAATCAGACCAATAACGAAAATGTAGTTGCACCCGAAGATGAATATTTGGGTGCCAGTAAAAGTGCAGCCTATGGTTTACAGCATTTACTGACCATGTATGGTGGAATTATTGCCCCGCCGTTAATTGTCGGTAGTGCTGCAGGTTTAAGTGGAATTGAAATCGGTTTACTCATCGCAGCTGCACTCTTTGTTGGTGGGTTAGCCACCATATTACAAACCATGGGTGTTAAACACATAGGCGCAAAACTCCCTCTTGTACAAGGGGTTTCCTTTGCTGGTGTAGCAACGATGATTGCGATCATTACAACAGGTGGTGGATTACAAGCAGTTTACGGCGCTGTCATTGTTGCATCACTCATTGGTTTCTTGCTGGCACCCTATTTTTCTAAAATCATTCGATTTTTCCCACCCCTGGTGACTGGCTGTGTCATTACCATTATTGGTCTGTCTTTATTACCTGTCGCAGTTCGGTGGATGATGGGTGGGAATAAAAATGCTGAAAATTGGGGAAGCTTTGAAAATATTAGTTTGGCGCTCGCTACACTTGCGATTGTGATCATGTTCAATCTTTCGTCCAATCCTGCCATCCGACGACTCTCTATTCTTTTAACCATCGTGTTCGGTACAGTTCTGGCATTCTTCTTTGGCTTCGGTCATTTCAGTCAAGTCAGCGAGGGTTCATGGTTCCAAGTGCCTCACTTATTTGCTTTTGGAGTGCCAACCTTTGAAGTAACTGCGATTTTATCTATGCTCATTGTCACCTTGGTTATCATGACGGAAACCACGGCAGATATTATTGCTGTCGGAGAAATCGTAGGAACAAAAGTCGATGCTGATCGAATTTCAAATGGCTTACGTGCCGATATGCTATCAAGCGCTGTTGCTCCCGTATTCGGATCCTTCATGCAGAGTGCTTTTGCACAAAATGTAGGTTTGGTTGCGATTACAGGCGTTAAAAGCCGTTATGTGGTTGCTGCAGGTGGCATGATTTTGGTGGTATTAGGTTTACTTCCGATTATGGGACGTTTTATTGCAGCGATTCCTGTTCCTGTATTGGGTGGCGCTGGCTTAGTTCTATTTGGTACCGTTGCAGCCAGTGGCATTCGTACTTTGGCAAAAATTGATTATAACGAGCAAAAGAATTTAATCATCGTTGCAACAGCTATTGCAGCAGGCATGATCCCAATTATTGATCATTCATTTTATGCAGACTTTCCCAAATGGGTTCAAACTTTGTTCCATTCGGGCATTAGTTCAACCTGTTTAGTCGCGATTGTTTTAAATATTTTGTTCAATCATCTACGTTTGTTCAAACCTAAAAATATTCTAGCAACTAAACAAGTCATTGATTCGCAACATTAAAATTATGCTCTTAAAATTGAAAATTCACCTCGGTGAATTTTTTTAAACCATTTATCAAATATGGCTTTATTTTTGCTTAATTATGAGTATTCTGTACGGGCTTTCTCTGGGGATTTTCAATGAAACTTACACAAATTGTTGCATCATGTGCAATCGCGTCTACTGCGGCTTTAACTCAAGCAAGTCCAATCGTATGGCAAGATTTCAGTCTGACTGGTCTTTATGGCGAAAACTATGAAGTAGGTACTGAAGATCGTACAACCTTGACTGCAGAGTACGCAGCTAAACTTAAATACTCTGATGTATTTTTCTTTGTTGACCAACAATGGGATGGCAATGAGGATGATTCAACTTACTTTGAGTTCGCACCACGTTTAAGCTTAGGTGAAGTTTCTGGTCAAGATCTCTCATTTGGTCCGATTAAAGACGTTCTCGTTGCTACAACTTGGGAACACAATGCTGGACACGGTCAAAACACTGAATTTAATAACTTCTTATATGGTGTTGGCTTTGCGTTAGACATTCCTTACACTCAATATGCCAATGTAAATTTCTACAAAGCTTCAAATGACAACACTCAAGATGATTATCAAATGACGATCACTTACGCTGTTCCATTTAAACTTGGTAATGAAGATTTCTTGGTGGATGCTTTCCTAGACTGGTCAACAGCTGAAGATACACATGCGAGTGAGTTGAACTGGACGTCTCAGTACAAATGGAATGTGGGTAAACATATTTCTCCAGATACTAAACTGTATGTCGGTGTCGAACATTCAGTTTGGAATAACAAATTTGGTATTAAAGGCGTAGACCAAAACGATGTCAGCGCATTGGTTAAATATCATTTCTAATTTATAGAATGATTTGAAAATATAAGCAAGACTTCACGTCTTGCTTTTTTATGTGCTGAAGTTCAGCATGCTATCAAAATAATGAATCAATACGCTTAAAAAATGACATTTTCAATTCGTGTTGCGACAACAGCTGATCTTCTGCAAATCCAAAAAATTTATAACCATGAAATTATCAATGGTGTTGCCACATGGAATGCCACTGCTCGTGATTTAGATGATTACCAAAATTGGTTTCTTCAACTTCAAGCACAAGGCTATCCATTATTTGTCATTCAAGAAGATATAAATAATCGAGTGGTAGGGTTCGCTGAATACAGTGCTTTTCGTCATTTTTCTGGTTATAAACATACCGTTGAACACTCTGTTTATGTTGCGCCTGAATTCTTTAAAAAGGGCTTAGGACAGCGCTTACTACAACATTTAATTACTCATGCCAAAGCGCATCAAATCAAGGTGATGGTTGCAGCGATTGATCATGCAAATCTTGCCTCTATTCACCTGCATTTGAAACTCGGATTTAAGCAAACAGGCTATATGCCCCAAGTCGGTCAAAAGTTTGGTGAATGGCGTGATTTAGTGTTGATGCAACTCAATTTTGATGAAGATTGGCTTTAAAACGTTATCCGTTTTGAAAGGTAAAAAAGAAGGGCTTTCACCCTTTGCTGACCAAATTTTAGTTCATGGTTATTATTTTTATGTTTTTTTAATTCATCGGATTAATCCAAAGGATTCCCTACAATATTACTCATAATCCCGTTCATAATATGTGGACCTTGTTCCTGTCTTAAATCGGCATACCATTCTTGAGTGACTGATTCATCTTTCATATGGGTGACATCACAACGTTTGCGTGCACGTAACACCATTTCACCTGTACGTTCATTACGTTTATTTTGATAGCGCTTGAGAGAATCTTGAAGCCCTAAGGTGTTGATCTGCAAGGCACGAGCTAAATAGATCGCATCCTCCATGGCTTGGCACCCGCCCTGTCCAATATCCGGTGTCGTACTGTGTGCTGCATCTCCAACAATCACAACACGACCTTTATAAAAATCTGCGAACGGCTCAATGTCGTGAATCTCTACGCGGTTGGTTTTTTGCGGGTCAATCTGTTCGATGAGATGCTGAACTTGTGGACACCAACCATCAAAATAGCCTTTCAGCAAATTTTGATATTGGCTACGGTCATTGTCCAAACCAACAGCTAATGGCACATCAAAGAAGAAGTAAAAACGATTGTTCGCAACCGGCATCAATGAAGCACGTTTTCCTTCAGCAACAAAAGTCGTCCACTGATCCGCAGGTGCAAGTTGATCCGAAATTTCGACTAAGCCGTTCCAATTCACATAGCCTGCATAGCGACGTTCAACTTGCTCGCCCAATACATGTGCACGGGTCATAGAATGTGTACCATCAGCCCCAACTAAAAGCTCTGTTTTAATTTCAGAACCATCGGCAAAGCTGACTTGAACGTAATCAACTTGATCTTTAAGGCCCACCATTTTCTTACCGAGTTTAATATTTTCACGTCCAAACTCATCCATCAACATATTTTGCAGTTCCGCACGTGATACTGGGTAGGGACGCTGTCCAACTTCCTCAATCAAAGGATATAAACTGAACTGAGTCATCACATCGCCCGTCAGACCATCGACATAAGCAAGGTGATCCATTTGCCCACCGAGCTTTGCAACTTGCTCCGTTAAACCCAAATAGTTCAAGCACTTCACGCCATTTGACCACAGTGAGATTGCTGCACCCACCGCTAGAATTTGCTCAGTTTGTTCATAGATGGTGACAGTGTGTCCAAACTTTTTCAGTGCGATGCCTGTGGTTAATCCCCCCATTCCTGCACCAATAATCGCGATCTCCATCTACTTTCTCCTTGTTCAACTATATTTTGAAGCATAAGTTGCGAAAAACGTGCCATTTCTATTTTGACCTGCATTTTTTTCTAGAAGTTGGCACACGCTGTGCATTTTATTTAGGCCTAATGCATTGTTTTAGGTGGTTTTCATACAGATGAGAACCGAAGCAATGAAAAATAAAGCATGAAAAAGACCGCGTATAAAATGGAAGATCGATATGGCAACATTATTTGCACCAAATTTTGAAATCCCTGCACAATTACAGCAATACACCAACTTGGCAGATGCCCGAATTGGTGCAAAAGTCCTTGAATGTTCAGATGAATTTTTTGCTGAAGCAAATCGTATGTTGCAATTTGATGCACCTATTTTTGTGGAAGATAAATTTGATGATCACGGCAAGTGGATGGACGGTTGGGAAACTCGTCGAAAACGCCATGCAGGCTATGATTGGGCCGTGATTGAATTGGGGGTGAGTGGGAAAATCAACGCTTTAGATATTGATACCACGTTCTTTACTGGTAACTATCCTGCATCGGCTGCAGTAGAAGCATGCAATGCACCAAATGGGGACTTCAGTCAGGCAGAATGGCACTCAATTTTACCAAACAGTATATTAGGCCCAAGTCAGCACCATGTATTTGAAGTTGAAAATGATCAGGTCTTTACGCATGTTCGTTTAAATATTTTCCCTGATGGGGGTGTTGCTCGTTTTCGTCTGTATGGACAGGTTCAGACTCAGCGTTTCGACCAAGAACACACTGTCGATCTACTGGCCTTGCAAAATGGCGGACGTGTCATTGCTTATAGTGATGCGCATTTTGGACACCCACGTAATCTGATCAACCCTGGACGCGGTATCAATATGGGCGATGGCTGGGAAACTAAACGTCGTCGTGCGCCTGGGTTTGACTGGTGTGTTCTGGCTTTAGGGCAGAAAGGTCTAATTGAGAAAATTGAGATTGATACTGCGCACTTCAAAGGCAACTACCCTGCCGAAGTGTCTCTTCAAGCGATTTATATAGAAGATGCAACCGACCCTCAACTGATTCCACAAAGTATGTTTTGGCCATTTTTGTTAGAGGCTCAAGCGATGCAAATGGATCATATTCATAGCTTTGTGAATGAAATTTTGGCCCATGAGAAAATCTCACATATTCGCGTCAATATGATTCCAGATGGCGGTATCAGTCGTATCCGTTTATGGGGCAAAGCAAAGTAGCCTTTGCTTGAAGTGAATGAGATCTTTGCCTTACTGAATGTTATTGGATCACTCGTCAGTAAGGCAACCTAGAGAGATAAAATATTATGAATCACACCATTCAAATCCAGCCGTTGACCGCAGAAGCTTTCTTAGATTTCGGTGAAGTCATTGCCTGTCAGGGCAATGATTTTTTCCATATCAATGACGCCCATACTGAACGTTACCATGCGCTTGTACAAACCGAGGCTGAAGGTGATGCCCGAACTGGCATCAGTATTTTTCGAAATATCAAAGCCACATCACTTCCCTTCGAAATTTCAATGTTGGAACGACATCCTTTAGGTTCACAAGCCTTTATTCCTATGCAAGGACAAAAGTTTTTGGTTGTGGTTGCCCCAAGTTTAAATGCAAATGAACCTGATCTCTCTCAACTGAAAGCTTTCATTACAGATGGTTCGCAAGGCGTGAATTATCGGGCAGGTGCATGGCATCATCCTTTACTGACACTAGAAGCCCCAAGTGATTTTGCTGTGATTGATCGGATTGGTGATGGACATAATTGTGATGTTTTTAGTTTTTCTGAAAAATACCGCATAGTTTGAGGTTAAGCCTCATTCAATTAGGCATTTTCAGCTTGAATACCAAAATAATTTTATTTTTTATGAAGATTTTACGATTACCGCATGGTTTAGATTTAACCCGACTATTAGGCATATGATTAGCGTAAATCAATCTGAATCAGAAACTATTTGTGATTTTGGACATAATGTTTGGACAGGTGCATGATTATTTAAAAATTGAGTATTAAGGCTTAAAATGAAAATAAGTTATGATTTCCTTACCCCAAAAAAACTCCTCCGCTCTTTTACTTATATTTTCTGATTTTTCAAACTCTAAATTGATCTCACTAACCACTTCATAGTTTGAATTTATATTAGAAAAATAAAAAATGAGATCATCTTCATTAAATAAAAGCTTACTTCCGACAAAATATCCAACTAGAAGGTCTTCAAATTTAGCTAAAGTTATTTTTTTGTTTTTAAATTTACAATACGAAAACCCAATAAATAAAGTATCTATTAAATGATGATCTAATAAATTTTCATCAGCAAGGCTTTTTCTTATTGAATCACCTATAGCCTTCAAATTTCTCCCTAAAGATATACTAAACAACCATTCTGGTGGTGAGTTCAAAATAACAATTAATCTATCTGCCCACTTAACCAAACACTCAAAATCAATAGATTGTGATTCAATCATGGCACAAGCAATATATCTTGGATTTAAATATTCATTAAATTCTACATCCACCGCCATCACCTCAGAATTCTATTCATTTTCTAAGATTAGCACTTTAATGCTATGCAAATTCATATTTCAAACTATCTTATATGAATCACATAACATTATGAAAATAAGAGAAAATAAAATCTAAATCGCCACCAACTCTCGAATCCCTTTCTCTGGCATTTCACTGCCTACCCCTTGCGCTACCACTTGTCCACGCGACATCACCGTATATCCATCGGCAAGTTCTTCAGCAAAATCATAGAATTGCTCCACCAACACAATCGACATTTCACCACCATCTGCAAGTTTGCGAATCACTTTCCCTATGTCTTTAATAATAGAAGGTTGAATACCTTCAGTCGGCTCATCTAAGATCAACACTTTGGGTTCAGAGGCCAGTGCACGTGCAATCGCAAGTTGCTGTTGCTGCCCCCCTGATAAATCTCCGCCTCGGCGATGCTTCATCTCATCCAATACAGGGAAAATCTCATACAAATGCTCAGGCACTTTTCGGGTTTTCGCCCCTGAAAATTTTGCCATCCCAATCAAGATATTTTCCTCTACCGTTAATGTAGAAAAAATATCCCGCCCCTGAGGCACATAAGCTAAACCTTCTCGAACCCGCTGTTCAGGGCTGAGCTTAGAGATGTCCTTTCCATTTAAAAGGATCTGCCCAGATTTGATCGGCAAAACACCCATTAAGCATTTGAGTAAGGTGGTTTTACCGACACCATTACGCCCAAGCACCACGGTACATTCCCCAATCGGTGCAGACAACGATACATCTCTTAAAATATGACTGCCGCCATAAAACTGATTGACGTCTTTGACTTCTAACATGGTCTCTCCTTAACGTCCTAAATACTTTTCAATCACATCTTCATTGGCCTGTACTTCTGCCAATGTCCCTTCTGCCAAGATCGAACCTTGTGCGAGTACCGTGACTTTTTCACTAATGGTATCAATAAAACTCATGTCATGTTCCACCACAATCAAGGTGTGGTTTTTTTTGAGTTCTAGACAGAGTTCAGCAGTACGTTCGGTTTCTGCATCGGTCATGCCTGCCACAGGTTCATCCAGTAAAATGAGTTTGGGACGTTGCATCAGTAACATGCCAATTTCCAACCACTGTTTTTGCCCATGTGACAGTAAGCCCGCAGGTTTATGTACAAATTCAGCTAAGCGAATTTGCGCTAAAGATTCCTCTAACGCGTTCTGTGCATAAGGCTCAAGCTTGCTAAAAAAACTCTTTTTAACCTGTTTATTTTTTGGCGCTGCAAGCAGCAAATTTTCCATGACGGTGAAATTTTCAAACACAGTCGGTTTTTGAAATTTCCGTCCAATGCCTGCTTCCGCAATTTGCTCAGTGCTCATCTTGGCTAAATCATAGTTTTGACCAAAAAATGCTGTCCCTTCGGTTGGACGTGTTTTGCCAGTAATCACATCCATCAGTGTGGTTTTACCTGCGCCGTTGGGCCCAATGATGCAGCGCAGCTCCCCTTCTTTGATGTAGAGCGACAAGTCATTCAGCGCACGAAAGGCGTCAAACCAAACACTGACTTTTTCCAAATACAGTGCAATACCATGGGTAAAATCAGGTCCTGCTTCTTTAGCACGACCATACCCTTCACCCATCTGACCGCCATGTTGTTGTGAGTTTAAGACTAAATCTGACATTAGTTTTTCTCCTTTTTAAAGCGATCAAATAAACCAATCACCCCTTTTGGCAGGAAAATGGTCACCACAATAAACAAAGCCCCTAAAATCAATAACCACACTTCAGGGTAGGCCACGGTGAAATAGGTCTTCACGCCATTGATCAGCCCTGCACCCAAAATCGGTCCAATCAAAGTACCTCGACCGCCTGCTGCAACCCAAACTGCCATTTCAATCGAATTCACTGGGTTCATTTCACTGGGATTAATAATCCCTGCTTGCGGGACATAGAGCGCCCCTGCAATTCCTGCAATCACAGCAGACAACACCCAAGCTGAAAGCTTGTACCACAGTGTGCGATAACCTAAATATTGCAAACGGTTTTCACTGTCACGAATAGCGCCAAGCACACGCCCATAAGGTTTATTCATCAAATGCCGTAGCCCAATGAAACACAACAACAGTGCCAAAGCCGTGATAAAGCACAGACTGGCACGCATCGGTGCAGAGGTAATATCCATGCCTAAAATGGTTTTAAAACCGGTAAAGCCGTTATTGCCCCCAAAGCCTGTTTCATTACGAAAAAACAACAGTGCCGCAGCAAAGGTCATGGCTTGGGTAATAATGGAGAAATACACGCCTTTGATTTTTGAACGAAATGCAAAGTAACCAAAAATAAATGCAACGATTCCAGGCACCAAAATTACCAGTGCCATGGCCCATAAAATATAGTCGGTGCCGACCCAATACCAAGGTAATTCCGTCCAACTTAAAAAGCGCATAAAGTCAGGCAAGCCCTCACCTGCTGATTCACGCATCAAGTACATCCCGAAGGCATAACCGCCCAAAGCAAAGTACAAGCCATGCCCCAGACTTAAAATACCGGCATAGCCCCAAACCAAATCCAGTGCTAGAGCAACCAGTGCGAGACACATGATCTTGCCAATTAAAGTCACCCAATACGCAGATAAATGCAGACTCGAATCACTTGGCAATAAATGAAACCACGGCAAAATCAGCATAATGACGAAACATGCCGCAATGGCAACCGCGCTGTAGGGCTTATCGGATAATAATGAGGTGATTTTCATAGTCTTACTCCACAAAACGGCCTTTGATGGCAAACAAACCTTGTGGGCGTTTTTGAATAAACAAAATCACAAGAACCAACAGAATAATTTTGGCAAGGACTGCACCCATGCCAATTTCAAGCACAGTGCCACTGATCCCTAAACCGAGTGCTGCAAAGACGGCGCCCCACACTTGACCCACACCACCGACCACGACCACAAGGAAGGCATCGATAATGTAGTTTTGACCCAAATCAGGCCCCACGTTACCGACCTGTGCCAAGGCACAGCCTGCAAGACCAGCCAGTCCTGAGCCTAAGCCAAAGGCCATCATGTCAATACGACTCGAACGTATACCCACAGCACGTGCCATTTGACGGTTTTGCGTGACTGCACGAACGAACAGACCGAATCGGGTTTTATTCAGTAAATAAACCAGTAGAAGCAGAACAGCAATGGTGAACCCAATAATCGCAATTCGGTTATAGGGCAACATTAAACTTGGCGTAATCGAGATGCCCCCCGACAACCACGAAATATTAGACACTTCAACATTTTGAGCCCCAAAAATCATGCGTACCAACTGCATCAGAATTAAGCTGACCCCAAAGGTTGCCAATAAGGTTTCCAACTGACGACCATACAGCGGACGAATAATGGTGCGTTCAATCAACATACCAATCAAAGCACTGACCAGAAAGGCAGCAGGAATGGCAATAATTAAATACCAATCGACATAAGCGGCTAAATGGGTTTTAAACAGGCTTTGAATGACGTAAGTGGTATATGCCCCAATCATGATCAGTTCACCATGCGCCATATTAATCACACCAAGTAACCCATAGGTAATGGCTAAACCCAGCGCAGCAAGCAGTAAAATACTGGCTGTACTCAAACCTGAAAAAACATAACCCGTCCATTCACTGGCTTGGAGTTTGGTTTTAATGCTCCCTTTTGCATCGATTAAGGCTGCTTTTAATTCGGGGTTCAGATTGGGCTGACTCAGCTCCTGTTCGATCATGGCTAAAACATCGGGACGATTCGATTGTTTAAGTACGTTGACAGCTCGAATTTTGTCTAAAACATTAGGACTGTTGTAATCGAGTCGTGCCATGAGCTGTGCTAAACGCGCTTTCACCTTGTTATTGTTTTCACTCAAATACAGTTCTTTCAACATAGCTGAGTCAATTTCAGTTAAATTATTTTCCAAAATATCAATCGCATCTAAACGCTGAGACGACTCTTTCGACTGAAGCTTGAGCTTCGCTTGACCAAAGTTCAGTGCTTTTCGCAGCCTATTGACCAAAGTCACTTGCGATAAATCTGCTGGCCAAGTTTCAATTTTTTCAAGCTGTGGATAGCCCAATAAGTTTTCATTATTTTTTAAAATATAAGTTTGACCTGAACCATCGCTATAGAGTTCATTTTGATCAATATAACTGACCAGTTGATCCAGTTCTGCAATGCTGGCAGGCCATTGATTTAGCATCGCGCGTCGCTGTGAAAAATCTGCTTTAACAAATTGTTGGATCACATCGCCATTGGTTGAAACAGAGATGCTTGCCACATCTTGAGTTAAAGCAGATTGTTTAGTCGTGCTAAACGTATTTTGTGCGGAAACAGATTGAAGCAGAAATATTTGAATAAAAATAAAGAGAAAGTTTGCGAACTTTATTTGAATTTTCATATCGAACCTCCCGATAGAGAGTATTTTTCCGAAAACGGAATTAAAAGACAAAAAGCCTATCGCGGATGCAATAAGCTCAATAACGTTATTTCGGAATGTATGGGCTCCATGGCTCCGCTTTAATCACATTTGGCGTTTTATACACCACGTCAAACTGACCATCAGCACGGATTTCACCAATCATGACCGGTTTATGTAAATGATGATTGCTTTCATCCATTTTCAAGGTATAACCCGATGGCGCAGTAAAGCTTTGACCTGCCATCGCGTCACGAACTTTATCCACGTCAGTCGAACCTGCTTTTTCGACCGCCTGTTTCCACATATGGATGCCGACATAAGTAGCCTCCATCGGATCATTGGTTACGACTTTGTTTGCATTTGGCAGTTTGTACTCAACCGCAAATTTTTTGTATTTTTCAATAAATTTTTGGTTCGTTGGATTTTTAACAGACATGAAATAATTCCATGCCGCTAAATGTCCAACCAATGGCTTGGTATCAATACCGCGTAATTCTTCTTCACCGACAGAAAATGCCATGACTGGAATATCAGATGCTTTAATGCCCTGATTACCCAGTTCACGGTAGAACGGCACATTCGAGTCACCATTGATGGTGGAGATTACTGCGGTCTTTTTACCTGCTGAGAATTTCTTAATATTGCCGACAATAGTTTGATAGTTGCTGTGACTAAATGGTGTGTACTCTTCCATAATGTCAGCTTCAGCAATGCCTTTTGACTTTAAGAATGCGCGTAAGATTTTATTGGTCGTTCTCGGATAAACATAGTCTGTCCCCAACAGCACAAAACGTTCCGCTTTACCGCCTTCTTCACTCATGAGGTATTCAACCGCAGGAATCGCCTGCTGGTTCGGTGCTGCACCAGTATAGAAAATATTTTTAGACTGCTCCTGCCCTTCATACTGCACAGGATAGAACATCAAACCATTGAGTTCTTCAACCACAGGTAAGACTGATTTACGTGAAACGGATGTCCACGCACCAAAGATCACCGCCACTTTGTCTTGGGTAATCAATTGACGCGCGCGTTCTGCAAATAAAGGCCAATCCGATGCAGGATCAACCACGACAGGTTCAAGTTTTTTGCCCAAAACACCGCCACTCGCATTGATTTCATTGATCGTCATCAACGCCGTGTCTTTCAGTGATGTTTCTGAAATCGCCATGGTTCCAGACAATGAATGTAGAATCCCGACTTTAATCGTCTCTCCAGATGTCACTGGTGCTGATGCATCTGCTGATGATGTCTCCGTTTTTTCAGTCGACTTCGAACACCCTGTTAAAGCAATACTCCCCAACATTGCAATTGCGAGTAATGTTCTTGAAAATATTTTTTGTTGAAACATCTGATTTACTCCAAAGCGAGTGATGCATAAACATGCATGAATTTGGTTTTGAATCAGGTGAGACAATTCAATTTCTATGCCAAAGCGGAAAACTACAATCAAACAAAGAAATCTAAAAATATATTTTAATGAGAGAAATCAATATTGTAATAATAGAAAAATAATAGACTTAAACTTATTTTCAAGCGACGCTTACGTGTAAAAATGAATACAACCTTGTATACAACATTGCATTCATCATTTCCGTTTTCGCTCTTTTGTAAGCATATCCATTGAACAATATGCACAAGATTTGTGCATTAATGCAGGATCCTATGTCGAGGATCAGTCAACGACATGTAATGTTCAGACCAATAATGTGGATCATTAATTTTGCTATATTGTACTTTTTTTTATTTTATATTTCGCTTGCAATTCTCAGCAAGGGTAACAGGTATTGACCCTACATCTGGATAATCTGAACTTGCGCTACTATAGCCAAATCTACTCCTTACACTACAATATTGTAACTAATATTTCATTGATAAATATAAAAATATTTATTTTTGAAATGTAGTGTACAACTCACATCTGGCTATAATCTTATTTCCTAATTTGAATTCATTGTCTAATATTTTTTTCAAATCGGGATCTAAGCTATTAGCATGATCTAAAATTTGCTTTGTAACCTTCACATCTCTAATGAGCCTTTTTGATCAATTTTTTTCTCGTATATCAGTTTGAATTTTCTTGTGAATCCATTATTTTTTTAAAAATTATTATATAAAAAGCCCGCAATTGCGGGCTTCATCAAAAGGTTTAATTGAGGGATAAGATTAAACGACGATATCCGCCAAATTACCCTTCTGTTCCAACCATTCTTTACGATCACCTGAACGTTTTTTCGCAAGTAATTTATCGAGTAAACCCGCTGTAAAATGGCTATCATCCAAATCCAATTGCACCAAACGGCGTGTATTTGGATCAAGCGTTGTTTCACGCAGTTGACTGGCGTTCATCTCACCCAGACCTTTAAATCGGGTAATTTGTGGAGATTTACTTTTGACTTTTTTCAAAATTCCTTCAAGTTCAGCATCATCCAGCGCATAATGCACATCTTTATTGTCATCGATACGATATAACGGCGGCATTGCCACATACAAATGACCGGCTTCCACCAACGTTGGAAAATGCTTCACGAACAGTGCGCACAATAAGGTCGCAATATGTAAACCATCTGAGTCGGCATCGGCCAAGATACAAATCTTGCCGTAGCGTAATTCTGAAAGATCATCAGAACCGGGATCGACCCCGATCGCAATCGCAATGTTATGTACTTCCTGAGAAGCCAAGACCTCATCTGATGAGACTTCCCAAGTATTTAAGATCTTACCGCGAATCGGCATGATCGCTTGGAAGTTCTTGTCACGGGCTTGTTTGGCTGAACCACCCGCTGAATCTCCTTCCACAATAAACAGCTCAGATTGATCTAGATCATGTCCGACACAGTCGGATAATTTACCGGGTAAAGTCGGACCTGCCACAATCTTCTTACGTTCAACTTTTTTCGAAGCTTTTAAACGACGACCTGCTTTGGCAATCACCAGTTCCGCGAGTTGCATCGCAATTTCAGAATTTTGGTTGAGCCACAATGCAAAGGCATCTTTGGCAATATTGAGTACCACACCAGACGCTTCACGGCTCGAAAGTCGTTCTTTGGTTTGTCCTGAAAACTGTGGCTCTTGGAACTTGAGTGAAAGAATGTAGTTCACCCCATCCCAAACATCTTCAGCGGCGAGTTTTAAATTACGGGGTAATAAATTTCGCAATTCACAAAACTCACGCATCGCATCAGTGACACCCGAACGTAAACCGTTCACATGCGTACCGCCTTGTGCAGTGGGAATGAGATTCACATAACTTTCTTGGATCTGTTCACCACCTTCAGCATTCCAACAAATCGCAAATTCAGCACTCGCACGTTCTGCACAACCCGTTGCAACAAAAGCAGGACTAGGAAGAATCTCACGGTCTTCCAATTCATCCATCAAATAATCGACTAAACCATTTTCAAACTGCCACACGATTTTTTCATCGTTGATTTGATCGATATAGCTAATCTGCAAACCCGCAGCCAATACAGCTTTGGCTTTTAGATTATGCTTGAGTGCTTTTAAGGCAAATTTGGGTGAATCAAAATATTTAGCTTCAGGCCAAAAATGTACTGAAGTACCTGAAGCACGTTTCGGTGCTTTGCCCTCGAATACTTCTAGTTCTGAAACAGGTACACCTTGTTCAAATGCCATTTTGTACAGGTTACCCTGACGCTGCACTTCAACTTCAACCCGGGTCGATAGTGCATTTACCACTGAAATCCCGACCCCATGCAGACCACCTGAAAATTGGTAGTTATCGGTACTAAATTTACCCCCTGCATGGAGTTTGGTGAGAATGATTTCAATGCCGCTTTGACCGTATTCAGGGTGAATATCGACAGGCATCCCGCGACCGTTATCTTCCACAGATAATGAGCCATCTTTATATACCGTGACGGTTATTTTATTGGCGTGTCCAGCCAGTGCCTCATCGACTGAGTTATCAATAACTTCTTGCGCCAAATGGTTTGGACGCGTGGTATCGGTGTACATGCCGGGACGGCGACGAACCGGATCTAAACCAGATAGAACTTCAAGTGATTGAGCCGTATATTGAGACACGTTGTACTGTTTCCTTATTGTATGCAGTCCGATAAAAACTGATAGACCATCGGTATTTTGTCTGCGAAATTATCCATCGCATGATTGCCCTTGCTCTCTGTGATCACCAATGAGCTAAATTGAGCGCGACTATAATAACGCTGAGCTTCACGATAATCCAAAACTTCATCACCTTGTTGCAGTAAAACTAAAATTTTGTCTGCATCTTGCACAAACGGCACAGCCATCTGTTGTAATTGATCAAGTTGTGCATGATCCAAAGTCCATTCAGCGGTCACTGCAAATGGCAGTAAGCCTTCACCAAATAAATCTCGAAAGAGTTGCCATGGTCGCATAGCCGGATTAATTAAAACAGCAGGTATGCTGTATTTGGCGACCAGTTGTGTCGCATAAAAACCACCTAAGCTACTCCCGACCAAGACAACTTCATCCAAAGACTCAATCAAATTCGATACATTCTGTATAACCTGATCAGGTGGTTGATTGAGATCAGGCAAATGTACATTCACCTGTAAATGACTCAAAAAATATTGTTTTAACTGTTGTCCTTTAATCGATAAAGCACTACTTTTGAAGCCATGGAGGTAGATAATATTCATTGCCATTGGATTGATTTTTAAAATGAATTTATTTAATCCTGAATGTGACCAAATTCACAAATTTGTTAGGTTTTTGTACATTATCGACTTTTGTCAGACAAAAAAAACCGTGCAACTGATCAATCATCGTTATTTTAAAAAAATGTTCGGGAAGAACCACATAAGATAACTAGAATGGATTTTATACAATGATTACGGCTTAAAAGAAAGTGTTAAGCATGATCATCTTGGAAAAGGACCAAACACATGCCGAGTTTAACTCCGCTCCACGAAACCTATTGTAAATGGGACAGATCTCCTCCTAGCCAAGCTGACGTATTGGAGGGTTTGGCACAACTGGTCAGTACACCGCTACATCAAGCTGTTCAAAATCTAATTCAATCCTTACAACGTGAAATGTTGCTCAGTATTTTCGGTCTCAGTAAGAAAAAATCACAAGAATTTCAAAAAAAATCTTATGTCAAAAAGTTTTATGATTTTTCATACAGCACACTCCTGAATTACGGGAGTTATTTTCTAGCGCCTACGCTACGTAAAATCATCGATCAATTTCCAAGGTTACATGACAAACCTTTAACGCCAAAAATGATTTTTTTGGTGAGTGCACTCAATGGTGTTATTGGAGATTATCTACTTAAGAATCAAAACCCTCTGGCTTTATCCTCTAATCTTTATGACCATTATGGCGAATTACAACAAGGTGATTTGTCTGGACGTATTGTGATTTTTAGTCATGGGTTATGTATGAACCATTTGGACTGGACCAATCGCAACTACGGTGGCATTGGAGAGAAATTATTAGCGCAACGCGATAACAACACGATGTTGTATTTGCATTACAACACGGGGCGACGGATCTCTACCAATGGTCGTGCTTTAGCCAATCTGCTTGAAGATTTGGTCAAACGAAATCCGAGAATTACCAGTATTGATTTGATTGGGCACAGTATGGGTGGCTTAGTCTCACGCAGTGCTTTATTTTACGGTAAGCAAAACTTGCATCAATGGTTTCATATGGCTGAAAACTTGGTGTGTTTAGGCTCGCCACATCACGGCGCAGTATTAGAACGGATTGGTTTTGCTATCCAAGAAAAAGTAGGTCAATTTCCGATTGTGAATTTGGCAGGTCATCTCGTCAATATTCGCAGTAATGGTATTTTGGATTTACGCCATGGCAGCGTTCGTGATGATGATTGGGAACATAATGATGCGCGTATCGGCATGATTGATGATAATCGCAAACCTGCTCCACTTCCCTCTCATATCAATACGTTTTTGGTCGCAGGAACAATTGAGAATGAAACCCGTAAAAATCGTACGCGAAAAGTCATTGGTGACTATTTGGTGAGTGTGAAAAGTGCCTTGGGCGAACATCCGAATCCACGTTTTCAACTCAAATTACCTGAGTCGCATAAGGCTGTTTTCTATGGTTTGAACCATATGGAAATCCAATATCACTCGAGTGTCGCAGAACAAATTGCGCGTTGGTTCTACCCGCATCATGATGATATTGCAGAAACACAGATTCAAAAATATTTGAATAAGCTAGAAACCATGCAGGATATTGTTGAAACTTGAGTTTCGTTGAGAGCCAATTTCATCACCTTGATGAGATTAGCTTCAATCTCATCAAGGATTCACCAAAAAAATACCCAATAAATAAATCAGAGAATTGAAAAATTAAAGAACATCAATTCAAACTATTCTCGATCTTTCCAATACATCCAAATGGCAATTAAACAGATCAGCAATTCAACAACAAAAGACCAATGTAAAATAAAGTTGAGCCACCAAGGTTGATAGCGTGATGTCACTTCAAAAAACACATAAGCTTGATCAATGAATGGTGCAAACAACCAAACATCACCGACGAATGTATCTAGGCAAATATGTAAAAGCGCTGCACCAGAAAATAGCGTTGCCATCAATGCAAACTGATTACTGCAGACTGATCGTTTAAAACAAAAATAAGAAATTAAAAATATGGGAATCCAAAAAGAAAACCAATGTAAAAAATATTTATGATGATGTACGGATCTATTGTCAAAAAGATAAAAATAGAAAAGATCAATATCTGGAAATACTGCTCCGATCATCACAACAATAAAAAAGACTTCTTTACTGAGCAGATTATGTCTAAATTTTTTTTCTAATAATTTCGCTAAAATATAGCCTGATGGTAAATGTGCAATAAACATTGTTGTTTCTCTGCTCGCTTATTTTATAGAATGAAAAGCATATTGTTCAGCAAATCAAAGATGCTCAGACCAAGCACTTTGTTTTATCAGCTTGCCATCCTGAATATGTAAAAACAACGTGTATTGGGTTGCTCCACCATTCGATAAACTGTTAAAAATATAAACGTCCTTGCCTTTGCTATAGATTTCTGACATTTGATGATCTTGTAAGCCACCTGATTCTAAAGGTTTATTTGGGAAAAAATATTGCTCTAGATTTTGTTTGGGGATAATCGTTATTTTTCCATCATACCTAAGCTCAATTTGGGCAAACTGATAAAGCTTATCTTGGTGAGGTAATTTGCCATCCGTTCCAAAAAATTTCTTATTTTTATAATGTGAATATAACTCGGCTGACTTTTTAAAATCCCGAATAGATAATTGTGGTGATTGAACAGTAATGTGAAGCTGATTCTGTCCATGATTATAAATGGCTTCATTGGATATACTCTTTTTGAACGCCCATTTTTGAAATCCATTCAAAAAATTCACTCGGCTTTTATGTACAAAGCCTGAGCCTGAACGACCATTCACATCAAATAGTGCGTAGCAAAAAGAAGCGTCGCTTTGCTCAAAATTGCATGATACAACGTCGCCATTGTTCAGTTTTTCGGTAACTTTTGACTTCAATGAATCAGATTCTCTTACATTCACATAACCGTCTAGGTCTTGAATAATGCCGTAATCCGCATAAGTTTGCGTAAAAAATAAAAAAGGACATGCGTACAGTAAATTTTTTATTTTCATTGTCTGGTTATCTTATAATTCATGAGTTCATCATCATAAAAAACCAACATCAATGCTGGTTCTTTTATGTTTAATTTTGGCAAATGTTTAAGAATATCTGCGTAGTAATTGCCAAATACTAACAACTGCAAGCCCACTAAAAAACACCAGTGACCACACAGGCAAGGATTGACCCAGGAAAGTCCAATCCACCACTGCACATTCACCAGAGCCTTTCAGCACCTGATCAAAAACAGATTTTAAAGGTAATGTTTCTAGCCAATAATCCAAACCTGGGCCACAACTTGGGACTTGATCAGGCGGTAAGTTCTGCAACCACACATGACGCGCAGCAACCCCTGCTGACCATAAAATAGAAAGTGTCCCAAGCAATGCATAGCCACGTTTTAATCCAGTGTGTTTTGGATAATGAACAAAGGCGATCAAAGAAATCACACCCAAGCCAATCAATCCAACGCGTTGAAATACACACAGCGGGCACGGACTAAAACCCCGAAAATGTTCAAGGTACAACGCAAATGCCATCCCAATGACACTGGCTAAAAATAACAATCCACTGATAACACGGTAATTATTCCATTGCATGGAATACCCTCTTTTCAATTATCTGAATGCAGTTAAATACTCATCAAAAGATTGAGTACATTCTTGTTCAAGTTGCTGTTGTTTTTGTAATGAGCTTTGCGCAAGCCCGTCAAAATATTCTATGGTCTCAGGCTTCAACACATGCGTTTCATAGCTTTGGGCATGTTGATTGGCCATCTCACTACCAAAATTCCAAGTACCTTTATGACTCAAAGTATCTTGAATAACTTTAGCCGACAATGTTTCATCCACTTTATGAATACGTTGCTGCATGGTTTCCAAGGCTTGGGTATAAATTCGGCTTGAATAAGTTTGGTTGAGTAATCGCGCCAAAGATTGCATCTGAGCAAGATGCTGACCGATCCATTTTAAAATCGGAACTTGCTTCTTATGTTCAAGAATCACGGCATTGGGTGCACGTCCACGATTGACCACTTCCGCTTGGTTTTTCTCAATATCTTCTAATTCTGGATCATACAATTCAGGACTGTCTTGCATCAGACAATACAGTGCCAATACTTCAAGGAAGGCTGCGGTGTCTTCATCAATACCAATCGCACTATACGGGTTCACATCGACAGCACGAAGTTCAACATAGCCCACGCCACGATTTGCCAAGGCTTGCGAAGGCGTCTCTCCTGCAAGAGGCACTTGTTTAGGACGAACTAAACTATAGTATTCATTTTCAATTTGGAGCACATGATCATTAATTTGCGTAGGCTCACCCATTTTGTCTTGCAGACCCAAATGTGAAAATGGGCTATACGGCGTATTCACTGCTTGCTGTAAACCCACTAAATAATCGGGCAAGTTGTTATAGTGAATCCCCAGCTCTTTTTGTGCCGAGTTTTGATAGCCAAAGTTACCCATGCGTAAAGCCGTCGCATACGGTAAATGTAATGTTCCTTTGACCAATGGCAATAAATGATGCTCACGCCCTGTCATAAAACAGCGACAGACCGCAGGACTAGCGCCAATCAGATACATCACTAAAGGCGTTAAACGGATAAAGTTACGAATCAAACCGAAGTAACGATGACTACGATAATCTTGCAAATTTAAGGCTTTAAGCTCAGGATTCCATTCATGTTTTTGTAATTCTTCAAACAACTGATCTGGAAATGAAACATTGTAATGCACACCTGAAATGGTCTGCATACGACGCCCATAACGTACGCCTAAACCTTTACGATATAGGGTTTTAAAGCGTCCTACGTTAGACGTACCATATTCTGCAAGGCGAATATTTTCTTCGTCATCATCTAACATACAGGGCATAGACAATGGCCATAACTTTTCACCATCTTCTAAATGGCGATGTGCTACAGCATGTATATCTTTTAAATAGTTTAAAGCCTGTGGAATCGTCTCTTGTGGCGGTGTAATAAACTCCATCAACGCTTCAGAATAATCTGTGGTGATATGGGGATGAGTTAATGCTGAGCCAAGCGCTTTAGGATGATCTTTTTGCGACAAAAAACCATTACTTTGCATGCGCAAACTTTCACGCTCTATTCCGCGTAACATTCCCTTAAATAATGTCGAATCCACCCAATTTGGTAATGAAGATTGAAAAATTGATTCGGGTTGACTCATTTACGGACTCGCTTATCTTTAAGACGGCTTTAAACAAAATGTTTGATTTATATCAAGTATAGCGTGAATTATCGATCAGTATGACATTGCGATCCACAATTCAACCCAACTCACTTTATAATTTGCTTATTGTTTATCACAAAGTTTAACTTTATGACGTTAGAAATTTGTGATTTTATGCATGTAATGCCTTTAAAGAACTGTAAATAATATGAATTATAAACAAGTCCTCGATTTTTGGTTCGATCCTGAAAATAAAGAATTTTGGTTTAGTAAAAGTGAAGACTTTGACTTAGAGATTGAAGAAAAATTTGGTCATACCTTACAACAAGCCATGCGCTGTGAACTTTGGACATGGCGTGAAACTGCTGACGGGCGCTTGGCTGAAATTATTGTGCTTGATCAATTTTCTCGTAATCTATTCCGTGATCACCCTGCTGCGTTTGCACAAGATCCTTTGGCACTTTCACTTGCTCAAGAAGCCATTCGTTTAGATTTAGATATAGAGCTTACACCTGAACAGCGATCATTCTTATATATGCCTTTTATGCACAGTGAATCCAAAATTATTCATGAGCAAGCACTTCAACTATTTGAAGCACTAGGTAATCCAATCAATCTCGATTTTGAGAAAAAGCATAAAGTGATTATTGATCGTTTCGGGCGTTATCCACATCGAAATGAAATTTTGGAACGTGAATCAACCGCTGAGGAAATCGAATTTTTAACTCAACCCAACAGTAGCTTTTAAATATTTTGCTTATGGATAGACCTAAGCTAAAGCTCGCGATTATGTGTTGTCCTAATGATTTAATTGCTATGATTTAGACAGAGCCTATTCATTTGCACCCTACTGCTGATTTCGGGAGTCATTCAATGCATCATCCAATAATGAATAAAATAAAATTATCACTTCTTGGTGTTTCAATTGGAGCTGTAATGGTGCTTTCAGGTTGTGTGACGACACCTTCACAGCCTCGTACCTTCGATCAATTGGGTCAATTCAGTACCACACCTTTGAATGAGCAGACTTTTCGGGTCAGTTTCCAAGGACATTCCAATATGAGCTTTGGGAGCGCGGAAGAAATTGCCCTGTTAAAATCAGCTCAAACAACAGTCTTAAAAGGCTTTCAGTATTTTAAAGTTATGGATGATCCAAGTAATCGCAACCAACAGCCTCCTCGTCAAGCCGTGGTTTATCCAGTGCCGATGATGTCGCCTTGGGGTTATGGCTATCGACGTCACCCGGGGTTTTATGATCCGTATTACGACATACCTCAAGTGGTCAATGTTGACCCTGTTCAAGTCTCTTATACGATTCAATGCTTTAAAGATAAAAAATCTGCCCCGACAGATGCTTTTGATGCAGGTCTCATTTTACAAAGCTTAGGGCAAAAATATGGCGTCAGTACCACAGGTCAGGTTTTACAACCACAGCCTGTGATTGCACCGACCAAATGATGAGATTCATTTAAAATATTGCAGTATTCATTGTCAAAATTGATTGGAGTTTAGATGAGTCAAACCGAAGAACATACTTCACCGAGTTTAAATCGCAGTAAACGCTACGCCATGATTGCTTTGATTATTGCAGTCTGTGCGTGGATTGCACTCATGATTGCTGCAAAGCTCATGCCTGAGTATGTTTGGTTGATTCATATTTTAATGTTGTCTGCTGAAGCGGGTGTGGTCGGTGGTTTAGCCGATTGGTATGCGATTACGGTACTGTTTCGAAATCCTTTTGGTCGTATTCCAATACCTAAATTCTTAAAAGATCACACTGAAATTATCCCGCGTAATAAAGCCCGTATTGCTGAATCGATGGGTCGTTTTGTTCAGGAGAACTTTCTATCTCCTCAGGTGGTTGAAAAAAGTTTAAGCAGTACCGACATCAGTCTCGCTGTGGGAAAATGGCTCGCCAATCCACAAAATAATGCTCAAGTCACGCAAGTGATTCAACAAACTGTGCCTAAAATTTTTGAATTTGTGGGGCAAGAGCAAGTGGGTCGCTTTATTCAAAATAACAGTGTGCAATGGGTCAAAAGCACGCAGATCAATCAACTTGCCAGTGAGATGATCCGTGCAGTCCTCGAAAACGATTTCCATCAAGATGTACTACAACGCGGTTTAGATGTGGCGCATGAATGGATGACCACACACCCTGATCAAACCCATGAACTCACTCGCACTCTGTTTAAAGAATTAGGCGTTTGGAAGCTTGCTAAAGGTGCAAGCTGGATTGGGATTGATGTACAACAACGTACCATTGATTCTCTCATTGAACGGGTTGAATCGATGTTGGCTGATCCTGAGCATCCTTGGCGTCAAAAGATCGAAGAGATCGGTCAGCATTTAATGCTTGAGTTGGCAAACCCTGAAAGTACAGCCAGTACACGATTAAATGAAACCAAAGATGCGCTTTTAGATAGCCCTCAAGTCTTAAACTTTATCAGCGGTGCTGTGGTGATTCTCTGCAATGCAGTCCGTGATGATTTATTGAAAGCTGATTCAGGTATTGCAGAAAACCTTCGTGTTGCGATTCAACGTTTGGGTGAAAATATCATCTCTAACTCAGCCATTCGCGAGCTTTTAAATAAGAAAATCAGTGGTATTGCGATTAATCTGAGTGATCAATACAGCGAAAAAGTGATTCTATTCATTAGTGAGCGTATCCATGAGTGGGATTCGCGTGAAATGATCGACAAGATTGAAAATGAGGTCGGTGGTGACCTGCATATGATTCGTGTGAATGGTGTGGTGGTTGGTGCATTTATTGGTTTGGTTTTAGGGATAATTCGGGCGGTGGTTGAGTATGCGTTTTAAATGCATTGATTAGATTTACTATTAAATATGCTGAAATATTTAAACATCATTCGGCGTGGAACATGATAATTCATGTAAAAAGCCCAATCGGCGACGAATGGGCTTTTTTAATATACATAAGATATTGAAATTAAAAAACTTTTACTATGGGATTTCGCATCAGGTGTATTATGTTAATTTTAGAATAATTAACAAATTAGGTTCATCACTTCGATTTAAAACCTACAAATTATGATAAGTTAGTCACATAATAAAAGAACTAAAATATAAAATTATGTCTAAAGCTTTAGTAACCATTGGATCAATGACCAATCATGGCGGGATTGTTTCGGAATGTGATACTACCTTTATCATCAATGGAATTGCCGTTCATTTGAATGGAATGAAACATTTCTGTCCCAAGTGTAAAATTGTCGTTTCAGCAATTGCCTCTGATCAATCAACTATCGTTAATGGCAGAGCCGTAGTTCTTGCAGGAGATAAAACAACGTGTGGTGCTACATTTATTGGTAATCAACATCTTGTTGTATCTCAACCTAAGAAATTAGAACAAGGTGAAGTATTAGGAGCAGTAATTGGTCTAGGAAAAGTAAAAATAGCGGCTAAAGCTGTAAAAAATGGCGCTGAAGAAATTGGGGAGTATTCAGCTAAAAATGTCGCTAAATTCGAAAATTACGTTAAAGATTTAAGACGACGAATGGATAAACTAGATGTGGATGATCCCCAATTAAAATCATTTCTGGATAAAATTTATAGAGATGGTGCAAAGATAGGTAGCGGAAGTACTGCTGATGCTGTTCGTTATGAAAAAGCAACAGGAGAAAAAGTTGGGGGAAGAGAACACACACAAAAGGCTGAAGATGCTGTGAAATTTTTTGAAAAATGGCTAGATAAGAATGATAAGCTTCCACCAACAGAAGCAGGGGCAGAAAAAAGAGCATCTTCAAAGGATGTAGCTGCTGCAGAAAATGTTTTAAAAGATTTAAAGGATGCCTTGAATGGAAAATAATCTCGATTACAGTAGCTATCCTAGCTTTATAAAATTCTTAATTAATAATTATGAAAATTTTAAAAATAAATATGATGAAGACTTAGATTTCTGGTCTCCTGAGCGTCCCCCATTAACTTTATTATTTTCTAGTTTAGGTAATGAATTTATATCAAACTTTGACAAAATAAATAAAAACCATTATGATGAAATATTTTTAGATATTGAAAAATACCTATTAATGAATGATAAGAATGAAGTTTCAAATGCTGTTGCCACAGGTTTTCTAGAAGGCATAGTAAATTTATCAGGGCCTCATAAAAGTAATTGGGACTTAATAGAACCTAGATTACTAAATGCTTCAAAAAAATATGCTCATACTTGGCTTAATTTTTAAAAATTAATTTTGTATTTAACATAATGGCCGCTATGCGAACTTAACTTGTTAGAACCCATTTAAATTGTCTATATTCTCACCAATAAAAATGTCTAGTTTATGATGGTTTTTATCATCATGGACTGGATATAAAATATAGATGCTGATCACTATGTCTGATAAAGAAATTCAACGTCTTGCAGTTCTGCAAGAGGTTCGAGATCATCGTATTACCCAAGTCCGTGCTGCTGAAATCCTGAATCTTTCCACTCGTCAAATTACCCGGTTATTGCAGAAGCTCCATCAAGACGGTGTTTCAGGTCTGGCGCATGCCAGTCGTGGTCACCCGGGTCATCATCGCCATGATGAGTTATTAAAATCAAAGTGCCTTTCCATTATTTCTGAACATCTGCTCGGATTTGGACCCACCTTGGCGCATGAGAAGCTCAGCAGCATGTTTGACCTGAATATCCCTGTAGAAACGCTTCGGCGCTGGATGACTGCAAATGAGCTCTGGATTCCGCGATCCAAACGTCTAAAACGCCCATATCAGCCACGCTATAACCGGGATTGCTTGGGTGAGCTGATTCAGATTGATGGCTCATATCATGACTGGTTTGAAGGCCGAGCCGCCAAATGCTGCTTGCTGGTTTATATCGATGATGCCACTGGAAAGCTGTTGCATCTGCGCTTTTGTGAAGCGGAAACGACCTTTGATTACATGCTTTCAACCCGAGCCTACATTGAGCAATATGGGAAGCCCTTGGCCTTTTATAGCGATAAACACTCGGTATTCCGAGTCAATCAGAAATCGAGCCAAGACAGCAAGATCACGCAATTTGGGCGGATTCTGAACGAGTTAAACATTGATATTATCTTCGCCAACTCACCACAGGCCAAAGGCCGCGTAGAACGAGCGAATAGAACCCTTCAGGACCGTTTGATCAAGGAGATGCGCCTAGAAGGCATCGGTTCGATTGCTGAAGCCAATGCATGGCTACCCTGCTTTATTGAGCATTTCAATCAGAGGTTCGCCAAATGTGCGAGAAACTCAAAGAATTTACATCGGCCCTTAACCGAATCTGATCTTGAACTGGATGATATTTTTACCTGGCAGGAACCGCGTAAGGTCACCAAGAATCTAACCCTGACCTATGACAAATGTATTTATATGCTTGAACCGACTGAATTAAACCAGAAATTAGTTGGGCAATATA
>NZ_JCAKMZ010000009.1:0-94951 GCF_059515865.1 Acinetobacter sp. CY73
GGTAGTCAACATGACATTAAATTGGCAAGAAAAACGATTGCAAAATTCAAGCATTGTGAATATGTGGTTACTGATTTAGGGTATCATGGACTAGAGGAGCGTGGATTTAAGCTATTGACTCCTATTAAGAAAAAGAAGAATTCTGCCTTATCTGATATTGAGAAAAAGTACAATAAAATCATTGGAGAAATACGAATTGTGATTGAACACATCAATCGTCAATTAAAAACATTTAGAATATTGAGTGAACGCTACCGAAATAGACGCAAGCGATTCGGTTTACGCATTAGCTTAATCGCTGCACTGGTAAACCGGATAAACTTGCAATAACGACTTTCGCAAGAGGTCTATTCAATCAAAAGGTCATTCAATTGATTAAAAATGATGAGGTTCGATGCTTCCTCAATGAATCTAGAGGTTTTTGATTTTATCGTTCGTCGCCTAATTATGCTTAAGAGAAAGTATGGAGCGTATAAAGTTGAGGTGCTGATCTAAAATCTGAGATTTAAAAGGCTCATGGAATAAGTCAAAATGACCACATTCAAATTCTTCATATTGTGCATTTGGAACTTTTTTTGCAGTCTTACGCGTAGCTTCAATCGGAATGAGAGAGTCATTTTGAGCGCCAACAATGAGTGTAGGTGAGGTGATTTTTGACGCGATTGCAATAGGGCGATAAAGTCCAATAGTGGCTACAATTCTTGCAGGTACAGCATTCTCCCAATGAACGCTTTTTGGAATAATTGAATGATAACCTTCGTAACAATCTTCACCCGCCAGAATGGCAAAACGATCTTGAGCAACGACAGGCATGTTTTTTATTTTACCCAAAGGTGCGAGTGCTAAATCTTGTAATGCAATCAGCATAGCGGGAACTAAATACTGTTTAGGATACAGGGTCAAACTAGCAAGACCATCCACGTGCGGAAAATTGGAAATGACAGCTTTAAATGTGGTTTGACTCGCCAAGGTCATGACATGACCACCGCTAAACGAGTATCCCCAAAGAATCATATTTTGAGTCGATATATTCAATTGATCCTTTAGATAATCAATCACGGTTTGCCAATCATCAAGTTAACTGCTTTTATCAACTAAGCATTTTACCGAACCTGTACTTTGTCCAAATCCTCGGTAATCAAAAACACAGACATTTAAGCCCAAATGATGATAGAACTCTGCAAACTCAGCTAATCCACATTGTTTCTCTCCGGCTAAGCCATGTGCCATAAGCAATATGGTTTTGTCTAAATCTGAAAAATCACCATAGAAATCAATCGGCTTGAATATGATGTTTTTTAAATGGGATGGTGATCGGGTTCATTTTGCTTATACATCCATGTATGCGTAAATTTAGATATCAAGGTGAAATATAGATTTTAGTGAATTATTAAGAAATGAAGAGCGAGATCTTTATTGTTGATCATATTTTAATCTATCGTGGATTTTCAATCATGTCCACACGATTCAAAGTGGATAATCATGAATTGGATTTGAAATATGTTGAATTTTAAAGTTTTATCTCAGGGTGAGAGCTAAAATTTCAGAAAAATTAAAACAATTAAAATACAGCCATCAAAATTAAGGCTGGTTTAAGTCATTCATTATTGAATCGTATTTTTGAGTATAAAAATCAATAATGCAAAAACCGCTAAGCTTTATTTATCTCCAATTTTTACTGCTCATCATTTCACTTTTGGTTTTAATCCATTTTTTTCCGATTGGTGGAGCATTTGACCTTAAACTCATCCAATTTTGGATGAGTCCTCATGGGGAGTTCGTATTAAAACATGACTGGTATTTGGATACACTAAATCATCAATATGTGAAGCAGCTTCTGATCATTGTGTATATAAGTTTTCTTGGGCTATGGATCGCTTCTTTTAAGTCCAGACAACTGCGATTAATGCGAGCAACCTATCTTTATTTATTTGTTATGCTCATTCTGTCGACATCGGTGATTGGAATTTTGAAATCACAATCCAACCATGCCTGTCCGTGGGATATGGTTGTTCCTATCGGTCAATCATACACATGGAATTTTAATCAAATAGCTGGACATTGCTTCCCAGGTGGTCATGCCTCCACAGGTTTTGCCTTAATGGTGGGTTATTTTGTTTATCGAGTTAAACATCATCGTCGTGCAATATTTTATCTGATTGCAGGCATCATTTTAGGATTTGGGATGGGCTGGGCACAGATGATGCGTGGGGCACATTTTTTGAGTCATAACCTATGGACGGGCTGGATCATCTGGTTTATCAATGTATTGGTATATACCATCAGTTATCCTGATCTTAAAAAATCAGTATTTGAAAAATGAGTTAAAAGGCATGGATGCAAAAGAATTTGAATGATGGAGTACTTAGGATGAATAGATTCATCGAGCCATATATAGACCAACTGATCAATCTTATGCTGAAATTACAAAGTCTTAAATCATTAAAGTTTTAAGACACGACATTGCGAGATAAATCATTGTGTAAAGGGATCTGAACAATGACATGCAATCCGCCGAGCTGCTCACTTTTTTGAAAAATGATTTTCCCGCCGAGTCGTTCAGTCGCTTTATCTACGATCGAAAGCCCTAAACCACTCCCAGTTTCAAGGTGCTGATGGACACGGTAGAAACGTTTAAGAATTTGTTCGTATTGATCAGGCGGAATGCCTGGCCCACTATCCTCAATGTAAATGATCGCTTGATCTTGTTCTAAAAATGCTGAAACGTTGATGACGCCTTGGTTCGGGGTGTATTTAATTGCATTGTCAATCAAATTATAAATAATGGAATGTACACCAGATTCTTGACTAAGGATCTTCACATCTTCTTGTCGTTCCATGCCGAGGTCGATCTCTTTTTCAATCGCAAGGTGGATCAGCTGTTCAACGCACTGGATAGCCACCTCATTAATTAAAAAATATCGTTCGTGTTCTTGATTCAGTACAAATGCATCTTGTTTGGCTAAACTCAACAGTTGGCTGACCAAATGTTGTATTCGTGCCAAACCATGACTCAGTTTCATTAACGATGCATGATGTGGAAGTTCTCGTAATAAAATTTGTGTCTGTAAATTTAGAGCCGTAATTGGGGTTCTCAACTCGTGTGCGGCATCGGCAACAAATTGTTTTTGTTCGAGTTGTGCATCAGAGATCCGTTGAAATAAATGATTGATTTCTTGGATGCTGGGTACAATTTCAATGGGATAATGATCTGAACAAATCGGAGTGAGTTCATTGGGTTTGCGTTCAATCAGCTCAGATTTAAAATTTTCAATCGGCTTAAAACTACGTCGAATAATATAACTTAAACCCCAAATGGCGAAAGGCATAATGATCAGATAGGGCAGAAACATATTCCAAGCCAGTTCAAGCGCAAGATTCTGGCGTACTGATTTTTGTTGACTGACTTGAATTTGCAAACCTTTAAGCGGAATAACATAAGTTTGCCATTCACCATGAGGTGTTGCTTGAAGGTAAAAGCCTGAAGTGCGAACAGGGTTCACCAACAACTGAAATTGGTGAGTTAAATGGTTATTGTCTTGATAGTGCCAAACATCAACAAATAAGTCTTCTTCATAATAATGCTTAAGATGATCAAATTGAGATTGCACAGGTTGAGGATTAAATTTAGCAACACGTTCTGCAAGATTCCGCATTTGTGCATCTAAAATTTCATTGGTTTCTTCAAGCGCTATACGATACGCAGAAAACACCAATAAACACCCCATAAGCACACTAAATAACGAAGTATAAAGAATGAGCTTTTTTTGAAGTGAATAGGGTTTGTTTTTCATGATTTGATGGCTTCACTGCCAAGGCGATAGCCTAAACCGCGAACATTACGAATGAAGTTTTTACCGAGCTTGGCACGGATATGGTGTATATAGACCTCAATGGTATTGCTATACACTTCACTGTCAATGTCATACATTTTTTCTTCCAAATTAGACTTGGAAAAAATTTTATTGGGATGACTCATGAGAGGAATGAGCAAAGCCCATTCACGGTTCGAAAATTCAATAATGTCATTATCAAAATGCGCAATATGCTGTTCAACATCAAGGGTGAGATGACCATAATGTAGCTTTGGGGATTGATCAGTGGTGGTGACTTGGGCACTACGGCGAATCAACGCCTGAATTCGAGCTAAAAGCTCCTCAAACTCATAGGGTTTCACTAAATAATCATCAGCACCGTGGTTTAAACCTTCCACACGATTATGCAGCTGATCACGCGCAGAAATAATTAAAACAGGCAATTGGCTCTGAGTTTGACGAATATGCTTTAAGACTTGCATGCCATCCATCATCGGTAAGCCCAAATCGAGTAACACCACATCATATTGTTGTTCTGATATTTTCTTTAACCCATCAAATCCGTTGTTGACCCAGTCAACTTCAAAATGATGGTATTGCAACAATGTGAGCGTTGATTCAGCAATCATAAAGTCATCTTCGATAATGAGAATTTTATACATGACTAAGCTCTCGATGCAGTGATCGTTTGGCATTGCTGAAGCATATTCAAATGTGGATCAGCTGTATTTGTTTTTATACCCAACAAATTTATCAGAGTTGGAAATACGTTGTCTTGCGATAATGTTGATTTTTTTAGTTGTGATAAGCAACTCAAATCCAAAGGTTGATTTTCCTGCCATTGCTTTGAGAACCACATCATCATGGGAATGTGTTTTTGCTGAGTGGGTGCAATAGCATAGGGTGCGCCATGTAAATACAAGCCACTTTCACCTGTAGATTCACCATGATCAGATAGATACCAAAATGCGGTTTGATAATTTGAGGCTATTTTTAATGTCCCGATCAATTGACTCAAGATATGATCGGTATACAGGATTGAATTGTCATAACTATTTAAAATCTCTTCTTGGCTACAGCTCTGAATCGCATTGGTATCACAGGTTGGTTTAAAGCGTTGAAATTCAGTTGGGCTACGTTTGTAATAGGCTGGACCATGACTCCCTATTTGATGCAAAACGATGAGATGTGACTGTGGATCATGTGTAGCTAATTGCTTGAGATAGGATTTTAAGCTATCCACTAAAATTTCATCGGAGCACTCTCCATCTGAACTACACCATTTAGTTTTGAGTACGGGGGAAATGACAAATTGTTCAACACGATTACAGACATCTTTACAGCCCGAATTATTATCAATCCAAGTGACTTTGTAGCCCGTTCGTTGTGCAATATCAAGCAACCCTTCACGATGATGTGCGAGTTTGGCATCGTAATGATCACGAGTCATTCCAGAAAACATGCATGGAACTGAAACGGCTGTGGCTGTACCGCATGAGCTGACATTTGAAAAGTTGATTAAATCTAATTTAGACAGCTCTGGATTGGTTGGTTTTGCATAACCATTGAGCGAAAAACTTTCTGCACGAGCCGTTTCACCGACCACCAATAGCATGATTTTGGGTGTTGATACTGTCCGAGTATTTTGAATCAGATGCGCATCTTCACCATAATGAATTAAGGGAAGGTTTTGTTGCGGTGTTTGCTTTTGATAATATGACCATGATGAAGCCACGACATTTTGCGGAGAAATCATTCCTTTTAAATCACGATTTTCTCTAAATATCGCGACATAATCCACATAATAGGCAAATATAAAACCCATCAAAATCAATAGTGATGCAGAAATATGAATGAGTTTTTTTAAAAGGGTTGTTTTGATATTTTCGGGTTTAATTTTGACTGTAAATAAAACAATTAAAGGTAGACAGATAAATAGAATTAGCCATATCAAAAAATTAAAATTTAGCAAATCAAATGCTTCACGATGATCGGTCTGCATCATATTTTGAATTTGATCAGCATTGATCACAGCACCTAAACTATTCACAAAGTAAGCACTGAGACCACCTAAAATTATCCATAAAAAAGAACAAAGTTTGGCGTTGATTTTCCAATGAATGATCTGGAAAATGAAATTGTAGATGGAAATGATCACGCCCGCTGAGGCGATGATAAATAAGAAATATTGAATGCCTTGATGCGTTGTCAAAGATGCGAGTTTTTGAAAAAATAAAAAATTGAGACCAATACTGAGCCACACCGCCATACATAAATTAAATGTCGACAGGGAAACATGTGAAATTTTAGAGATTAGCTTTAATTCTTTGAACATGCCTGAAACATTAAAAATTTGGATGAGTTCATGCTAAACAACGAAACTTAAAATGTTCTTAATGATCAAGCGATTTAAATCGCTAGAAATTACTTTTCTAAAGAAATAATGCAATTGTGACTAATGTCATTAATTTGATTTTCTATGAAAATGACATCATCCCATTTCTGCATTTGAGCCATGAGCCATTTGAAGTCGTTAGGATCCGGCGAAATATCATTATCAACAAAGCTGCGAATAATATTTTGAATAGCATGGTATTTTTGGACATGAATTGTTTCAGAACATTCAAAACGGATGATATGAAATTTGATGAGTAAATCCCAAACATCCTTAAAATTTTCTAACTGCTGGAGTTCCTGCTGTGCTTTTTGGATAGCATGACATAAGGCTTTTAAGGTATTGGGGTTGCAGGTTGCCCATTCATCAGTTACCGCCAATACTTTATCTGCCACAGCGGGGATAATCGCTTGGCTAGAGATTATTTTATGTCCAATGCCCATGATTTCAGCTTCGGTGTTCCAAGGCTCACCCACACAGAATCCATCGATGTGGTGATTATTTAAAGCTTCGACCATATATGGAGGAGGTAGGGTTTGAAGTTGGATTTTTTTTGCTAAATTTTGATCAGCTAAAGCAAGCCATTCTCTTAGACAATAATGATGAATCGACTGTTTAAACACATGTGCAAATTTAATAGTTTTGCTTAAATATTTATCTTTTATCATGGCTTCAACGATTTTCTCAGCCGATATTAAAGGTGCATCCTCAGCATGGATCCCAAGCTCAAAGCAAAGTTTCTGACTTAAAGTAATAAAGGCACGATTTTGACTTAATATCAGTGGCGTTTTAAGCGGAATTCCCAATTGATCTTGACCAATTGCTGCTGCGGGAAGCATTGCGGATAGACAATGCGCCGCATCTAAAAATCCAAATGCCAAGCGATCTCTTAAGCTTGCCCACGAAGCTTCACGCACCAATTCAACATTTAAACCCACTTCATTAAAAAAGCCACGATGTTCCGCCCACAACAGTGCAATACAGTCGAGCAAAGGGATATAGCCAAGTTGGATCTGGTTTTTTTCTAAATTTGACATAATGTATTCCTGATTCATCCTGTGCCATTTTTAATGGTTAATTTCCGTTGAGTGCATTATTGAAAATTAAGTCAATTTAATCACTTTAGTCTTTAAATTGTGATTGAAGTAATGCTTGAGCATCGAGTAAACGGCGTGCCATTTCTCCCATCGTCATACGATGGCTCATGGCATTTTTTCTAAGCAATTGAAAGGCTTGATCTTCAGTGAGTGTCTGCATTTGCATTAATAATACTTTGGCTTTTTCAATATCTTTACGATCAGCAAGTTTGCATTTGGTTTCAGCCAAATCATTGATGAGTTTCTTGTGCTTTTTAAACTGTTCAATCGAGATTTCTAAAATACTGTCTAATTTAGCTGGATCAATGCCATCTACGATATAAGCAGTCACACCTGCATCAATTGCACTTCGAATGGTTTCTTTATTTGAATTCTGGGTGAAAAGCACAGTTGGCAAATCAAATTGGCTGACACAGCTTTCGATAATATCTCGGTGTGGATGGTCCATGTCCAATAAAATGACATCAGCATTTAAGCTGTTCAAATTAGTACTATTGAGATGGTCAATCGATAAGCAAGCTACGACATCAAAGTCATGTTCAACTAAGGATTTCCGAATATAAGAAGCACGTTCAAGGTCGTCATCTATAAGTGCAATTTTAAGATTTGGCATATTAAAGTCAGGGAATACCTAAAATGCAGAAAACACAAAACACAAGCAAAAAGTAGACCAAAAATCAGGTTTTTTGATTATCTACGTTCAGTTACGCACTTGTGTTCAACAGGATGGGGAGTTATATCGATTTTTTGATCGATGGTTTTGCACTAAAAAGTGACGTTGATGTGCAGATTTAAGGCAATTTTAAAAGCGTATTATTTTTATACATGAGATGAAAATGAAATCAATTCAATTTAATGGGGTAATTAAATATTTGTTTTCAGCATTTAATTCATTGATAAAAAATGACTAAATTAAAAAAATATATCAGTTGGCACACTCTATGCTTTTCCACCTACAAGTCAAAGAAGACTTTAAAAATTTGTGAGACGGCCAACGACGTCCGTTCTGATCGAATTCATTTCACCTTTGGTGCAGTGAATAATCCAATACGTTCAGTTCAGGTGGAGACGGATGATGTCTACAAATTTGAATGCTAAAAAAGTAACAAAAATTAGTTTATTTAACTTTAGTGATGCTGCGATGAGAGCCTTCCATATGAGTTGGCTTGCTTTTTTTGTCTGTTTTTTTGCATGGTTCGCTTGTGCACCGCTCATGCCTGTAATCGCAGGTGAGTTCAATTTAACCAAAGATCAAATCGCCAATATTAATATTGCAGCGGTTGCGATCACCATTCTTGTTCGTCTGATCGTTGGACCGCTCTGCGATAAATACGGCCCACGCAAAACCTATACGGTCTTACTGATCCTCGGCAGTATTCCTGTGTTTGGGGTAGCTTCAGCAAATAGCTATGAGTCATTTTTGTTTTTCCGCTTACTCATCGGTGCCATTGGGGCAAGCTTTGTCATCACGCAATATCACACCAGTATCATGTTTGCTCCCAATGTGGTCGGTACCGCTAATGCTACAACAGCAGGTTGGGGAAATGCTGGAGGGGGTGCAACACAAGTGTTAATGCCACTCATGCTAGCAGCCTTGGTGATGTTTGGTGTTGAGCAAACGATGGGATGGAGAATTGCCTTGGTTGTCCCAGGTGTACTTATGCTGCTCGTTGGTGTGATGTATTGGAAATTTACGCAAGATGCGCCGCAAGGAAACTTTAAAGAATTACGTGAGCAAGGTGTATCAGTTGGTTCTGATAAAAAAGGCGGTATGGCGATCTTAATGCATGCTGCCCGTAACTATCGGGTTTGGATTCTATTTGGGGCTTATGCAGCATGTTTCGGGATCGAAATTTTTATTCATAACATCGTTGCGATGTATTACGTGGAAAATTTCCAATTTGGGTTAAAAGAAGCAGGGATGGCCGCAGGGATCTTCGGTCTGTTAGCGCTATTTGCACGTGCTTTGGGTGGCATTGTCTCGGATAAAGTTGCCACTAAAAAAGGCTTAGATGGTCGTACGAAAGTATTGTTCGGCATGATTCTTTTCGAAGGTCTATTCCTTATTCTGTTCTCTCAAATGAATTCGGCAATGCTTGCCATCCTAGCAATGACGGTCTTCGCGCTGTTTACTCATATGGCATGTGGGGCAACCTATGCATTGGTACCCTTTATTGATCGTGATGCTTTGGGCGGTGTCGCTGGAATTATTGGCGCTGGCGGCAATGTGGGTGCTGTAGCAGCAGGCTTTCTCCTTAAAGGCATGTTAGATATTCAAACCACACTCATGATACTTGGTGGTCTGGTGGTTATCGCAGCAAGTTGCGTACTGACGATTCGTTTCTCTGTCGAACATAAAGAAAAAGAACAACGCTTATTCGAACAAGCGGTGAATGAACGGAACCTAGCAGAAGCACAAAACTGAGCCATTCATTCAATCTAGAACCTCAGCGTTAGATCAAGAATCAAAGCATTGGAGACAAATATGAAAATCATCATGATTGGCCATGGCATGGTCGGACACAAATTTATCGAATCAGTGTTAGAGCATGCAGGTGATGAGGTTGAAATCACAATTTTGGCAGAAGAACCTCGATTAGCTTATGACCGTGTCCATTTGACTGAATATTTCAGTGGTAAATCGGTGAAAGATTTAACCTTATGTCGCGGAGATTTTGCTGATGCTTATGGGATTGATCTTCGTTTAAGCACTAAAGCAGTCGAAATTGATCAAATCAGTAAAACAGTCACCACAGACCAAGGTGATGTATTCAGTTTTGATAAATTGGTGTTGGCAACAGGCTCTTATGCCTTTGTTCCGCCCATTCCAGGTAATGACCGTGATCACTGTTTTGTTTACCGCACCATCGATGACTTAGACGCCCTTAAACAAGCAAGCTTAAAGGCGAAAACTGGGGTGGTGATTGGTGGTGGTTTATTGGGTCTAGAAGCAGCCAAAGCATTACGAGATTTGAATTTGGAAACGCACGTGGTCGAATTTGCGCCACGTTTGATGGCGGTACAGATTGACGATTTGGGCGGAAACGTTCTACGTACAAAAATCGAAAATTTAGGGGTGAAAGTTCATACTCAAAAAGCCACATCTTGTATTGAAGACGGTACATCAAGCACACATGTGATGAAGTTCGGTGATGGTAGTGAACTTGAAACCGATATCATTTTATTCTCAGCCGGTATACGTCCTCGTGATGAACTTGCACGTCAAAGTGGTTTAGTCATTGGAGAGCGTGGTGGTATTGCGATTAATGATTTTTGTCAAACATCTCATCCAGATATTTATGCCATAGGGGAGTGTGCCCTTTGGCAAAATAAGATTTATGGCTTAGTTGCACCCGGTTATGACATGGCGCGTATTGCTGCAAAGCATGTGATGGAACATCCATGTAATGAGTTTGCTGGTGCAGATATGAGTACCAAACTTAAACTTATGGGCGTGGATGTCGCCTCAGTTGGGGATGCACATGCAATGACACCCAATGCTTTAAGCTACTTCTATGCAGATGAAGACAGTCAAGTTTATAAAAAAATTGTGGTCGATGCGGCTAAAACAAGATTGCTTGGAGCCGTCTTGGTCGGTTGTGCGAAAGAATACAATGACTTATTACAAATGATGCTGAACGGATTGGCTTTACCTGAAAATCCTGAAAGCTTGATTATGCCGGGTTACACACAATCCACGACACAAACGGGAGGTAGTGGTGTTGATTTACTCCCAGACAGTGCAACCATCTGTTCATGTAATAACGTTTCTAAAGCTGATATTTGTTCAGCGATTGTAGAGGGATCAACCTCGTTAGGTGCGCTTAAAAAATGTACCAAAGCAGCTACTGCATGTGGTGGTTGTGCGCCACTTGTGACACAAGTGCTAAAAGCAGAATTACAACGTCAAGGGGTTACAGTCAATAATCACCTGTGTGAACACTTTGCTTATTCTCGCCAAGAGCTGTATCACTTGGTGCGAGTCAATGAAATTAAAACATTTGATACGCTTATTGAGCAACATGGTCATGGCATGGGCTGTGACATTTGTAAACCAACGGTTGCCAATATCTTAGCGTCTTGCTGGAATGATTTTATACTTAAACCAAGTCATGCTGGCTTACAAGACAGTAATGATTATTATCTAGGCAATATCCAAAAAGATGGGACGTATTCAGTCGTACCGCGTATGGCAGGAGGTGAAGTTACGCCTGATGGCTTAATTGCCATTGGTCAAATTGCCAAAGAATACGGACTGTATACCAAACTCACGGGTGGACAGCGTGTCGATATGTTTGGCGCACAAGTACATCAATTACCAGAAATCTGGACCAAACTGATTCAAGCAGGTTTTGAATCAGGGCATGCCTACGGTAAATCATTGCGCACGGTGAAATCGTGTGTTGGAAGTACATGGTGTCGTTATGGGGTGGATGATTCAGTCGGTTTAGCCATCCTCTTAGAAAATCGTTATAAAGGTTTACGTTCCCCGCATAAAACCAAAATGGCCGTCTCAGGTTGTACCCGTGAATGTGCCGAAGCACAAAGTAAAGATGTGGGTGCGATTGCAACTGAAAAAGGTTGGAATTTATATGTGTGTGGAAATGGTGGCATGAAACCTCGTCATGCCGAACTATTAGCATCTGATCTCGATACCCAAACCTTAATTCGTTATATCGACCGTTTTTTTATGTTCTACATTCAAACGGCTGACCGATTACAACGGACTTCGGTATGGCGTGACAACTTAGAAGGTGGTCTAGATTATCTTAAAGATGTGATTGTTCATGATTCTCTTGGTATTGCGGATGAGTTAGAACATCGCATGAGCCATGTGATTGGAACGTACCAAGATGAATGGCGCACTGCAATAGAAGATCCTGAGGTTCGTAAACGCTTTATTACTTTCGTGAATGAAAAAGCTGAAGCACAGCATGATCCACACGTTCAATTTGCTGAGGTTCGCGGACAAATCCGTCCTAAAACTCAAGCAGAGCGCGACATGAGTCGTATTCCTGTAGTGGAAGCTTAAAACAAAAACAAAGGAACAATGACATAAAGGAACAATGACATGACAATTTTACAAGATATGAATGAACTGAATTGGATACAGGTCTGTGCACTAGATGAAATTACGCCAAATACAGGTGTATGTGCACTCATTCAAAATCAGCAAATTGCGATCTTCCGTATTGGCAATGAAAAACGTGTCTATGCCCTCAGCAATCAAGATCCGTTTAGCCAAGCATTTGTGATGTCACGTGGGATTGTAGGTGATTTACAAGGTGAACGTGTGGTGGCATCACCCATTTATAAACAGCATTTCAGTTTGGCTACAGGACGTTGTTTAGAAGATAAAGATCAAAAACTTTTGGTCTTTCCAAGCAAAATTGAAAATGGACAAGTTTGTATTAGCCCAACTCCTCAAAAAACCTATATCACCAATACAGGCACCTCACAGGAAAAAATGAAATTAGTGCTGATTGGGAATGGTCTAGCAGGTATGCGCTGTTTAGAAGATTTACTGGATATGGCGCCTGATCGTTATGAGATCACAGTCATCGGTGAAGAGCCGTGGGGTAACTATAACCGTATTATGCTTTCCCCAGTGTTGTCAGGTGAAAAAACCATCGAAGACATCATGTTACACCCACACGCTTGGTATGTAGAAAAAGGAATTCGATTTATTGCCGGTGATGCCGCCGTACGGATTGATCGTCCTCGTAAACAAGTGCATACCCAGAAGGGAGAGGTTGTGGATTATGACCGTTTGATCTTAGCGACAGGTTCAAGACCCTTTATCCCACCGATTCAAGGAGCTGACCTGAAAGGTGTGATGAGCTTCCGTGATATCTATGATGTCAACAATATGCTCGCATATTGCAAAACGAAAAAAAATGCGGTGGTGATTGGCGGTGGATTGCTTGGACTTGAAGCCGCCTATGGGCTGAAACAACGTGGCATGAATGTCACCGTTTTACATTTGATGGATCGCATCATGGATCGTCAATTGGATTCGAAAGCCAGCCAAATGCTCAAACAATCCATTGAGCAAAAAGGTATCCGTATTATGACAAAAGCAAATACTGAATCTTTGAGAGGTCAAGATGGTCATGTCACCCATATTCATCTGCAAGATGGGTCGATTCTTAATGCCGATTTAGTGGTTTTTGCAGTCGGTATTCGTCCCAATATGAGTTTAGCACAAAGTGCGGGATTGCGTTGTAATCGTGGTGTTTTGGTCAATGATACGATGCAAACATTTGATCCACGTATCTATGCAGTCGGTGAGTGTATTGAGCATCGTCATCAAACCTTTGGTTTGGTTGAGCCGTTATGGGGACAAGCCTTTATTTGTGCCTCACATTTGGCCGAACATGGCAGCTTAACCTTTAAAGCACCGACGGTTCCCACCCAGCTTAAAGTGAGTGGTTGCGATGTCTTTTCAGCTGGATGCATTGATTTAGAACACACAGGCGCTGAAAAAGATTTTGAAGATATCATTTTAAATGATGAAAAACGGCAAATTTACAAACGCATTATCATCCAAAAAGATAAGGTCATTGGTGCCGTATTATTCGGTGACACCGAAGATGGCGCTTGGTATGCAGAATTGATTGCCGATCAGACACCGATTACTTCCATTCGAAACAAATTATTGTTTGGTCAAGATTTTGCATTAAAAAAAGCAGGATAAATACCGTCTTTTATAAAGTGAGTGATTTAAAAAAAGTGATTAATTTCAAAAAAGACCTCTGAAATATTGAACTGTAATATTCGATGCGATATTTCATTCAATTTTTAATGGGTTTCGACCATTCAAATTGATCATCAACATATTAAGGAGCTGAGCAGCCATGAATAGTATCCCGCTGATGCAGTTGCATAGCTCTGGTGAATCTGACACCTTGGTGACACAGACGACCTGTCCATATTGTGGTGTGGGATGTGGTGTGTCAGCAAAAGTCACGCAAACACTTTTAGGGCAAAAAGTGTCAATTGAAGGTGACATCAATCATCCTTCAAATTACGGCAAGTTATGTATTAAAGGCAGTAATTTAGCAGATACATTGGGTTTAGAAACCCGTGTGCTACAACCGATGATTGGTCGCAGAGGAGCTAGACAAGTAATCCATTGGGATACGGCGTTAAATACTATTGCAGACAAATTTCAACAATGTATTGATCAATATGGAACTGACAGTATTGCTTTCTATGTCTCAGGACAGTTACTCACCGAAGATTATTATGTGGTGAATAAGTTTGTAAAAGGGTATTTGGGCACTGCTAATATTGATACCAATTCTCGTTTATGTATGTCTTCGGCAGTCGCAGCGCATAAACGTGCATTTGGAGAAGATCTAGTCCCTGCAAGCTATGAAGATTTTGAGCAGACAGATATGGTGGTACTGGTCGGCTCCAACACCGCTTGGTGTCATCCTATACTTTATCAACGCATGATGAAGATCAAAGAAAATCGAGATTTATTTGTTGTTGTGATTGATCCGCGCTTTACCAGTACCTGTGAAAGTGCTGATCTGCATTTACCGATATTACCCGGTCAAGACGTTGCACTGTTTAATGGCTTATTACAATATTTAGTCCAACATGGGTATGCAGACCATGAATTTATCTCGCATCACACACAAGGTTTTGAAGATAGCTTAGCAAGTAGTGATCCAGAATCTTCGCTTGAAGCAGTGGCTAAACGCACAGCTATTTCTGTAGAAAAATTAACGCAGTTTTATGAAAAATTTGCTCAACATAAAAAAGTGATGACGCTATTTTCTATGGGGGTGAATCAGTCTTCACGTGGGGTGGATAAAGCCAATAGCATAATCAATTGTCATCTCGTCAGTGGCAAAATTGGTCAACTGGGTTCAGCACCTTTTTCAATGACAGGACAACCGAATGCAATGGGTGGGCGTGAAGTCGGTGGACTGGCAAATATGCTCGCAGCTCATCTGGATATAGAAAATGTTCAACATCAGCAATTGGTGCAAGATTTTTGGCAAAGTCCTCGTATTGCAACACAGGCGGGTTTAAAAGCCGTTGATTTATTTCATGCTGTTGAAAGTGGAAAAATTAAAGCGATTTGGATTATGGCGACCAATCCAGTGGTCAGTATGCCCGATGCAGATCAGATTAAGCGTGCGCTAGAAAAATGCGAAATGGTGGTGGTATCTGATATTTGCATGGAGACGGATACTACCGCTTTTGCGGATGTACTCTTACCTGCTTTGGGGTGGGGGGAAAAAGATGGCACAGTCACTAGCTCGGAACGCAGGATGACTCGGCAACATGCATTTTTAAATGCGCCTGCTGAAACCAAACCCGATTGGTGGGCAATATCACAAGTCGCACAAAAATTGGGTTTTCAAGGTTTTCATTTTAAAAACAGCTATGAAATTTTTAAAGAACATGCCTGTTTGTCTGCACATCAAAATGCTGAATTATCCTTGAGAGGTAATACGCCACATTTTCGTTACTTCAACTTAAACGGACTGACTCAATTAACTCAAGATGAATATAACGACCTGCAGCCTATTCAATGGCCGGTTTGGCATAAAAACCAAAGCGAGGATACAGTTAAGCGATTATTCACTCAGGGTCAGTTTGCACATGCCGATGGCAAAGCAAAATTTATCGCGACTCAAGCCATAAATCCTGTCAATAATGTGAGTTCTGAGTATCCCTTAATACTAAATACCGGACGTATTCGGGATCAATGGCATACCATGAGTCGAACAGGTTTATCTGCAAACTTAAGTACGCACCGTGCTGAACCCTATTGTGAAATTCATCCAAATGATGCACTGAAATATGGCATTAGAGACCAAGCCTTGGTTGAATTAAAATCAGCTTGGGGAGTCTGTGTGCTCAAAGCCCAGATCAGTGAAAATATTCGCCGTGGACAAGTTTTTGCGCCCATTCATTGGAATGATCAAGTTGCTTCGGATGCTCGGATTGGGAAGCTGGTTAATCCAGTGGTGGATCGACTGTCTGGTGAGCCTGAATTTAAACATACACCTGTGATGTTGCAGCCCTTTTATACTCAATGGCGGGGCGTACTCTATGTTCGCCCAGCATATGAACCATTATTACACAATACTTTAAATCAGATGGCATGGTGGACCAAAATCACGATGGCTAAGACCATCCGTTATGAGTTAGCAGACCGTCAAAAGTTGAGTCATACCACATCTCAACTGAAAGTCTTATTACCATTTACCGATGAAAGCTTTGAATGGCTGAACTTAGAAGACTCTTCTGCTCAAATCTCACATACCGTCATTTTACAAAATGGTGTATTGATCGCAAGTTTGTACATTGCTCCCTCAGCATTGTTACCAGACCGCGATTGGGTGGCAAGCTTATTTAAACGAGAACGTTTAAGTGCAATGCATCGAAAGGCACTGCTTGCTGGTCAAGCTATATCAGCAGCAAGCAATGACGGTCCTTTGGTGTGTAGTTGCTTTAAAGTCGGTAAGAATAAAATTATTGATGCGATTAATGAAAATAATATTACGCATGAAACACAAGTGACTGCTTGCTTAAAAGCAGGGGGCAATTGTGGATCGTGTCTACCCGAAATTCGCGGTTTGATTAAAGCTTGTCAAATGGAGCGTACAGAATGAAAAAAATAGTATCAAAAGCCGTAAGTTATCCAAAAACTGACGTGGTGATTCTAGCGGGGGGGCAAGCACGGCGGATGAATGGTATTAATAAGCTTCTACAAAAATTTGACCATGAAATTCAATTCATTAAGATTCATCGACATCTAAAGTCATATGTCGCTAAGGTCTGGGTGAATAGCCATCGGGATCATTCTATTTATAAAAGAATAATTCCATCCGTTGGTTATTTTAAAGATGCTGAAAGTGGTTTTCTAGGTCCATTGATGGGTATGAAAAGCGCGTGGCATCATGTGCAGTCAGATCATGTGTTATTTATTCCATGCGATGTAACATACATTTCCTCAAAAGTTTTGTCTCGCTTACACAAAACCCTCGAATGTCATCCAACAAGTGAAGTTGCCGTAGTTCAATTAAATGGAAAAGCACTTTATCCATTTTGTTTAATGAAAAGGTCAGCATTGGCTAAAATTGAACAACATTTAAAGCAAGGCCAGAGAAGTCTAAGGCTCTGCTTTGCCGAATTAGATATGCAACTCACACATTTCAAAAATCAAAATATTTTCTTTCATAGCATCAATTCACTTGAAGAGTTACAACAGCATCAACAACTTAACTTTTTGTAAAAAAAAATTTTGAACGTCCCCCTTTTTGAATATACAGGCTTAGATTTGATGTAGATGATGAATAAGCTGTTCAAAGCCCAAAGTTGGAACACTTTTTGCTAATTACTTGGCAAGCAAATAGGGCGTAAAGAATAATCCGTAGTGACACGGTGCATATAGCGTCATGGATCAGGCATATGAATAGCATGGCAGATTTCAAAGCAGACTTTAAAAAAACCACGATATTTCAAGATCAATTTGGGCGTCAAAAGCGTAAATTAAGGATCTCAATTACAGATCGATGTAATTTTAAGTGTGTTTACTGTATGCCCGAACATCCAGAATGGATGCAGAAAGATACTTTAGTCAGTTTTGAAGAACTCTATCAATTTTGCAAGTTTATGGTGCAGCAAGGTATTGAGCAGATTCGTATTACGGGTGGTGAGCCTTTAATACGTCAAGGTGTGATTGATTTTATTCAGCACTTACAAGACCTTAAATCAATAGGCTTAAAGCGAATCGGCATGACCACCAATGGGCATTATTTAAAAAAATACGCGACTGATTTGAAGCAATCGGGTTTGGATGACTTAAATATCAGTCTAGATAGTTTAGATGAAGCCCAATTTGCACAAATAACTCAGCGCTCGCTGGCTCCAGTTCTAACAGGTATCCTTGCGGCTAAGAAAGCAGGTTTTAACATTAAAATTAATACGGTTTTAATGAAGGGTATCAATGAAAATCAAATCATCAATTTGATGACGTGGTCTAAACAACATGGCTTTGATCAGCGGTTTATTGAATTTATGCCTTTAGATGGTGATCAGAACTGGTCACAAAACCAAGTGGTCAGTGAACAAGAAATACTTAAACAGCTAAGCAGCCGATTTAAAGTTGAAATTTGTCAAGGGCAAGGTTCAAATCCTGCACGTCATTATCTGGTTGATGGTACGGCCATAGGCATTATTTCAACGATTAGTCATTCATTTTGTCATGCGTGTGACCGTTTACGATTAAATGCACAAGGTGAATTTTTTAACTGCTTGTTCGCCCCACAGGGCTTAAAAATAAAAAAAGAAATTCAGCAATTATCTAGCAATACCTTTGTAGAGAGTGCATTAGATAAGAATGCATATGTAGAGAATTCAGTTTTAGAGAATGCTTCTGCAAAAAATGATCTGCAAGCCAAATTAAAACATTATATCTGGCATAAAGAACAAGGCTTTCATGCCATTCAAAATTCAAAAAATCCTTCTCGAAAAATTAGCATGCATATGATCGGAGGTTAGTTATGTCTGACGTGATGACACAAATGATGAGGATCAAAATCGAAGCTTTTGGCGCAATTCAGCGACTATTACCTGAACGATTGAGTTTTGAAGTCGATAAAGGCGCAATGGTCTCTGAAGTTTTGAATCAAATTACACAGAATCATCCTGATGCATCCCGTTTGCTTGATCGTTGTGCATGTGCTGTTGGAGAGAACATAATTTCAAGACAGAGCCTTTTAGAACAAGAGTGTACTTTGGTTTTATTATCGCCTGTAGCAGGTGGCTGATATGCAATTAAAAGAATTTAATCGAATCCAAGATCAATTATTTTCACAGCAGAATTTTGATGATACTTCCCAATTTCCGGAATGTGGTGGTGTTGGTATTTTTGTAGGTGTGGTACGCAATCATCATCATGGTAAAGCAGTTAAAGCGTTGAAATACACGGCTTATGCGCCTGTTGCAGAAAAAATGATTCGTCAAATTGAACAAGAAGTCCAAGTGAAGTATCAGGTGTCTTACGTTCGAGTCGTTCATCGGATTGGAGCTTTAGGTATAGGAGAGACCGCCATTATTGCGATGTGTTATGCAGATCATCGTCGCGAAGCATTTGCTGCATGTGAAGAGGCCGTTGAGCGGGTAAAACACGAAGTTCCAGTTTGGAAGGAAGAATTCTATGCCGATGGAAGCAGTGAGTTTGTAGAAGGGTGTTGTATCCGTAAAGACCATGTACATGGACTTAAGCATGACCATCATTCTGCACCTACACATAATCAACACACGATTGTCTAATTTTATCGACCAAGTCATAGATCAAAATTTTAAAAAATTTGCTCTTAAGAATGAATCTATAAATTGAATCATAAAAAGGTTTTGCAATGAAAAATGTTGGAATGAAGCCTGAGAGTTACCGCACAGCAATTGCATCGGGTGTACTTCATGCACCATCACATTGCATAGAATTGCTTCGTCATGGCAATACTGAAAAAGGTGATGCGCTTAAAACTGCCCGAATCGCAGGTATATTGGGTGCCAAGCGAACTGATGAGCTGATTCCTCTATGTCATCCTTTACCGATATATCGCGCTGATATTGAATATGAACTTTTTGAAGCCCATGTCGAAATCATTGCAACAGTGGAAACCATTGGTCCGACTGGGGTAGAAATGGAAGCATTGACCGCTGTGAGTCTAGCAGGACTAACACTTTACGATATGCTCAAACCACACTGTGAACCTGAAGATTTATGCTTGGATCAGGTCAAACTTCGTCAAAAGAAAGGTGGCAAGTCACATTTTACGCGTGTACTTAAACAGTGTCTAAAGGCTTCTGTAATTGTTTTATCAGATACCGTGGCTTCAGGTAAGAAACCAGATACTGCGGGACAAAATGTCTTAGACATCTTAGAAAACGCCAATTTTAGCGATATTCGTTATCAAGTCATTCCTGATAGTCCAGAACAATTATTAGCGCTGATCGAACAACAAAAAAATCAATATCCTTTAATTTTAACCGTTGGGGGAACAGGTTTAGGTCCTAAGGATTTAACGGTTGAAACAATACAGCCCTTATTGAGGCGGGAAATTCCAGGGTTGATGGAAGCCTCTCGTAGTTTTGGACAAAAGCGTACGCCTTATGCGGCATTGAGTCGTGGTGTGGCTGGGTATATTGACCATAGTCTTGTCATGACTTTACCTGGAAGTCGTCAAGGTGCCAAAGAGTCTTTGATTGCAGTACTTCCTGCATTGGTTCATCTATTTGATGTTCAAAAAAATATTCCGCATGCAGGAGGCTATCAATGAATCAATTATTCAATGAGCCAACCGAAGAAAAATTGAGAACAACAACTCCTACTGATTCTTCAATACTTCATCCATTTGAACATGAACCTAGTGGATGTGGTGCCGAAGAAGGCTTGATCTCAGTCAATCAAGCTTTAGAGATGATGGTTAATCATACGCAACCGTTATCAACTGAAATCATATTGCTGAAGGATGCCTTGAATCATTATTTGGCAAAGCCCATTTATGCTGAAATTGAACTACCCTTATTCTCACAAAGTGCTGTGGATGGATATGCCATTTGCTCAGATCAAATGATTGAGATTCGCAGCCAATTTGACTTAATTGGTGAGATCCGAGCTGGTCAGCTTGTTGAGTTGGAATTAAAGAATGGTCAGGCAGTTCGTATTTTTACAGGAACTAAAATTCCAAAAAATACCTGCACGGTAGCCCGACAAGAAATTGTTGAGTTGGATCAAAAGAACAATATGATTAAACTGACCTCCTCACTTAAATCACACACAGATATTCGTGATGCAGGTGAAGAAATTTCAAAAGGTCAATTATTGGCAGATATTGGACAACAGTTAAATATTGGTGCAATTGCTGCTTTAAGTATGGCAGGGATTAAACAGGTAGAAGTTTATCGATACCCTAAAATTGCTGCTGTGATTACAGGTGATGAAGTTGTTGATCATGTTGCTGATTTACAGTCCGGTAAGATATTTGATGCTAACGCACCCTTAGTTGAAGCATGGTTTAAATCACAAATGAAACACGTCGACATAATGCATGTGGAGGATTCTGCTGAACGAGTTTCGACGTTGTTGAATGAATTGAAAACTCAATATGAGGTCATTATCACGACTGGTGGTGTTTCCGTTGGGGATTATGATTTCATCAGACCTATGGCACTCAAACAAGGCTTTAAGCAAATATTTTGGAAAGTGAAACAAAAGCCCGGCAAACCGATGTTTTTTGCTCAATTTAAACCTCAAACTAAAAAATCAGAATCCCAAACTTGTTATTTACTTGGACTGCCTGGAAACCCCGCTGCGGTCTATATCGGTATGCAAATTTACGCATCTACTTTAATTCAATCTCTTCAAGGTCAGAGCAAGGCATTGAATTGGTTCAGTGCAGAACTTCAACATGATTTAAAAATGGATCGCCGTGAACGATTCTTGAGAATGCACGTCAACGTTGATCAAACAAAAATGAAGGTCAACAGTTTGGAAAAACAACAATCACATATGCTCAGCAACTTAATGTTCGCCAATTCCATTGTTAGAATTCCTGCAAATAAAACTTTAGGTGAGGGAGATACAGTACAGGGAGTATTGATTTAAAAGTAATGATTTAAAAGTAGTGATTTAAAAGCAATTTTGAATAAGGGTATTGTGTTGATTACACTGATCGTACTACTTTTGATTGTTAGAATGTATCTTTTGAGTAGCTAAAGACCCAATTGATTCTATGTTTGATTGATACCGTTAAAATTTATACAGAAAATAATATTGATTCAGATGATTTTCAATATGCATTTAACTTAGTCGTTTAAATGACTATTAAGTAAGAATAAAAAAGGAGCAATTATCTGAAATTGCTCCTTTTTTGTTGTATAGCAATTTACTGCGTAGCGACAAACTTAGCGCGAGCAGCATGCAATTTTTTATAGCTTTCGATCAGTCGAAGATGACGGTCTAGGCCTTCTAGCTTCATACTCGTTTGAGCCAAACCATAGAATTTCACATCGCCATGGATAGAGCCAAGTACAGCATTCATACGTTCTTCACCAAACATACGGCGGAAGTTATATTCGTAATCAGACAGCTCCATCTCGTCATCGAGTTCGACTTCGAGTACCACATTCATGCACTGATAGAACAGACCACGTTCAACCGTATTGGTGTTGTATTGTAGGAATGCTTCAACGAGATCTTTGGCTTCTTCAAATTCTTTTAACGCAAGGTTAATCAGAAGCTTAAGCTCAAGAATGGTCAATTGACCCCATTCAGTATTGTCATCAAACTCAATACCGATCAGGGTTTTGATTTCAGTATAGTCATCAGAATCACATTCTTCTAAACGCTCAAGCAGTGCTTCTAAAGCATCATCTTCTAAACGGTGAATATGCAGAATATCTTCACGGAAGCCGAGTGATTTATTGGTATTGTCCCACACGAGGTCTTCAACCAAATACACTTCAGAATAGCCAGGTACTAAAATACGGCATGCTGTTGCACCTAGATGCTTATAGACCGCCATATAGACTTCTTTGTCCATGTCTTTAAGAATGCCAAATAATTTTTCAGCTTCTTCGGCATTTGAATTTTCACCTTGCGCTGTAAAATCCCATTCTACAAATTCATGGTCTGATTTTGAGCTAAAAAAACGCCAAGACACTACACCACTTGAGTCAATGAAATGTTCAACGAAGTTGTTTGGTTCAGTGACAGCATTGGTGCTAAAGGTTGGCTTTGGTAAATCATTTAAGCCTTCAAAACTACGACCTTGCAATAATTCAGTGAGGCTACGTTCTAATGCGACTTCAAAATTAGGATGTGCACCAAAAGAAGCAAAAACACCGCCTGTACGTGGATTCATCAGCGTCACACACATCACAGGGAATTGACCACCTAATGATGCATCTTTGACCAAAACAGGGAAACCTTGTTCCTCTAAACCTTGTATACCAGCAACAATTTTTGGATATTTTGCTAAAACTTCGCTTGGAACATCTGGAAGTGTAATTTCACCTTCCAAAATTTCTTTTTTCACGGCACGTTCAAAGATTTCTGACAGACATTGAACTTGAGCTTCTGCCAAGGTATTGCCAGCGCTCATGCCATTTGAAAGGTATAGGTTTTCAATCAAATTAGAAGGGAAGTAGACCATTTCACCGTCAGATTGACGCACAAAGGGAAGTGAACAGATACCACGCTCAGTATTCCCAGAGTTAGTGTCATACAAATGTGTTCCTAGAAGCTCATCTTCAGGATCGTAAATGGCTAACGTATATTCATCTAAGATTTCTTTGGGTAATTCGCCGTCAGGACCGGGTTGGAACCATTTTTCATCTGGATAATGAACGAACGCAGCATTGGCAATCTCTTCACCCCAAAACTGATCGTTATAGAAGAAGTTACAGTTTAAACGCTCAATGAACTCACCTAATGCCGATGCTAAAGCACTTTCTTTGGTCGAACCTTTACCATTGGTAAAGCACATTGGAGATTGCGCATCACGGATATGCAATGACCACACATTGGGTACGATATTACGCCATGATGCGATTTCGATTTTCATACCTAGACCTGCCAAAATCGCAGACATATTGGCAATGGTTTCTTCAAGCGGTAAATCTTTACCCGCAATAATCGTTTTACTTTCTGAAGCGAGCGTTGGAATGAGCAATGCTTGCGCATCAGCATCGATACTTTCCACTTCTTCAATGATAAATTCTGGACCAGTCTGAATCACTTTTTTTACGGTGCATCGGTCGATGGATCTCAAGATTCCCTGACGGTCTTTTTCAGAAATATCTGCTGGTAATTCAACCTGAATTTTAAAAATCTGTTTATAGCGATTTTCAGGATCGACTATATTATTTTGCGAAAGACGAATATTCTCTGTAGGAATATCGCGTGCAGCACAATACACTTTTACAAAGTAAGCAGCACAGAGTGCGGAAGATGCAAGAAAATAATCAAAAGGACCTGGCGCAGAGCCATCGCCTTTATAGCGGATCGGTTGGTCAGCGATTACTGAAAAGTCATCGAACTTGGCTTCTTGTCGAAGATTGTCAAGATAATTGACTTTGATTTCCATGAAGGCACCTAAAAGTTGTTATCGCTCAAATTGATCGTTAACACTAAAAATATAAAAAACTAAGCCGAATCGTAAATCAGAAAGGGACTTAAAACTGGGTGAGAGTCTTGCCTAATACGAGGAACTCTGCAGATATGCGGAGATATTATAAAGAGATTTCGACGTATTGATAACTTTAGAATGTATTTCTCTTCAATTAGTAGTTTAGTAGTGCTCATTTACAAAGTCTGAACTGAAATTTTCTATCTTAAAAGACTTAATAATAGTGAGGAGACTTAATAATAGCCTTATAAGCTAAAATAAGTATCTGAACATCGTTTAATTTTTCGCTTAAAAACCTGAAGTGTTTTGGCGACTCATGGTTGTTAAATTTATTTTATTGTCGATTGCTAAGAGTATTCATCGTATGAATAGAGTCAATATAAAGAAACTCAAAATTCAACTGAGCAATGAAAAATGGAGTAAAGAACAAGATATTTTTTTAATTGAAAATAATCATTTAGACATCGAACAGTTAATAGAAAAATTGTCTTTTGATGCAGATGATATTATGGAACGACGTAAAATTCTTGGCTTACTGACTCGGACTCGACAATTGAGAAAGTTTTCGAACAAATAAAAAATTCCGAATTTATAAAAAATTGGAAATATCTCAAATTTAGAATAGAAAATGCCCTCAACAGGGCATTTCTCAATTATTGAATAAAATCCAAAATCACATTATTAAACGCTTGAGGCTGTTCAATATTCGAAATATGCGATGCATCAATCTCAAATAAAGCACTGTTACGAATCTGATTCACCATGAATTGTCCATCTTTGACCGTTGTTACAGGATCTTGCTGACCTACAATGACTAAAACTGGAATTGAAATGGTTTGAATGGCTTTTCTCAAATCTGCTTGAGCTAAAGCCTCACAGCAACTGGCATAACCTTCTGGGCAGCCAGCTCCTAAGTCGTTTGAAAGTTCTTCAATCACTGCTGGGTTGCTTTGGATAAAGGGATCTGTAAACCAACGACCTGCCGCCGTTGATGCAATTTGTGCTAAACCTTGTTCACGAACCAACTTAGCACGATCATTCCATGCTTGCTCTTGACCAATTTTAGCAGCCGTATTGCTTACAATGACATGGCTGAAACGTTCAGGATAGTGGATGGCTAACCATTGACCCGTCAGTCCTCCCATTGAAATACCGCAGAATGCTGACTTTTGAATATTTAAATGATCGAGTAAATTCACTACATCTTGACCCAATTGCTCAAGCGTGTAGGGCCCCTGTGGGGCAGAGGACTGACCATGTCCACGGGTGTCATAACAGACCACATAAAAATCATTCTTCAAAACATCAATCTGGGCTTGCCACATACTGAATTGAGTGCCTAAAGAATTTGAAAATACGATTGCAGGCTTAGATACATCACCAATGGTTTGATAATTGATTTGAGCATCATTTGAAGTAAAAGTTGGCATAGAATCCCTCCCGACCTCCCTTTGATAAAGGGAGGGGGTTTTTAATAGTTACACACGTTCGATAATTAAAGCGATACCTTGACCGACACCAATACACATCGAGCAAAGTGCATATTTGCCACCGGTTGCCTCAAGTTGATTGAGTGCTGTCGTCACCAGACGAGCACCTGATGCACCAAGTGGATGACCTAATGCAATTGCACCACCATTTGGATTCACGCGTGCTTCGTCATCTGCTAGGCCTAAGTCACGTGTACATGCTAGGGCTTGTGCAGCAAAGGCTTCATTCAGCTCAATCACATCCATTTGATCTAAAGTTAAACCTGTTTGAGCCAACAACTTCTTAATCGCAGGCGCAGGGCCAAAGCCCATAATACGAGGTTCAACACCCACCACTGTCGCACCGATCACTTTGGCGCGAGGCTTTAAACCATACTGCTGTACCGCATCATCCGAAGCGATGAGCAATGCTGCTGCGCCATCATTAATTCCTGATGCATTCCCCGCAGTGACCGTACCATCTGCTTTCACCACAGGTTTAAGTTTGTTTAAACCTTCTAAAGTGGTTGAGGCACGTGGATGTTCATCGGTATCGATGACCACAGCATCACCCTTACGCTGTGGGATGACTACAGGAGTGATTTCATGGGCAAAGAAACCCTTGGTTTGTGCCGCTGCGGTACGTTGTTGACTGTTGAATGCAAACTGATCTTGATCCGTACGGCTAATGTTGAACTGCTCTGCTACGTTCTCAGCCGTTTGCGGCATGGTTTCAACACCATACAATTCTTTTAATTTAGGGTTGATAAAACGCCAGCCCATGGTGGTGTCTTCAAGTTTTTGAGCACGACCATAGGCTGTGTCTGATTTCCCCATCACAAAAGGGGCACGAGACATGCTCTCTACACCACCAGCAATGATTAAATCTGCTTCACCTGCTTTAATCGCACGTGCTGCCATCGAGATTGCATCTAGAGATGAACCACATAAACGGTTCACTGTCGTTGCGGGCACTTGGTAAGGCATACCCGCCAGTAGCGCAGACATACGACCGACATTTCGGTTATCTTCACCCGCTTGATTGGCACAGCCATAAATAATATCGTCAACTTTTTTCCAATTCACCGTTGGGTTGCGCTCCATCAAGGCTTTAAGCGGAACAGCACCTAAGTCATCTGCGCGTACAGGTGCAAGATCACCTGCATAACGACCAAAAGGCGTACGGATCGCATCAATAATATATGCATTTTTCATGTTTATTATCCTTCCACGCCTGTCGCATCAATCAGTTTGGCACCAGTCATCGACTGTAATTCTTCAAATGATAAACCTTCGACTTTCTCAATCACTTTCATCCCTTCAGGGGTCACATCAATCATGCATAAATCAGTGTAAATACGATCGACACACTTCAAGCCTGTTGCAGGGTAGGTCAATTCAGAGACGATCTTTGGTTCACCTTTTTTAGTGACATGATCTGTGGTAATAAATACTTTCTTAGCACCTACCGCTAAATCCATCGCACCACCCACCGCAGGGATGGCATCAGGTGCACCGGTATGCCAGTTCGCCAAGTCACCATTTTCTGCCACTTGGAAAGCCCCAAGCACCGCGATATCTAAGTGACCACCACGCATCATGGCGAATGAATCACCGTGGTGAAAGAATGCTCCACCTTCCAGCATAGTCACAAACTCTTTTCCTGCATTGATCAGTTCAGGATCACGATCTTCCTCAGCAGGCGGTGGACCAAAAGCCAATAGACCATTTTCAGAATGTAAAAATACGTCTTTATCAGATGGCAAGTAGCTTGAAATCTTAGTCGGTAATCCAATGCCTAGGTTCACATACGCACCATCTGGGATATCTTGTGCCACGCGTTCTGCAATTTGGTCACGGGTCAATTTGGTATAGCTCATGATGATTCTCCGATTCCAATTATTGAGCAGGTTGAACCTGAACGACATGTTGTACAAAGATCCCTGGGGTAATGATGTGTTCTGGATCCAATGCACCGAGTTCAACCACTTCTGCCACTTGCGCAATGGTGATCTCCGCAGCCACGGCCATGATGGGACCAAAGTTACGTGCTGATTTACGGTAAACCAAGTTGCCCCAGCGATCGCCTTTCGCAGCTTTAATCAAGGCAAAATCAGCTTTGATTGGATTTTCTAAAACGTAATCTTTGCCTTCATAGTTTATGGTTGGTTTGCCCTCAGCAAGCAAAGTACCAAAACCTGTTGGGGTATAGATTGGACCTAAACCCATCCCCGCAGCTTGGATCCGACATGCAAGATTACCTTGAGGCACAAGCTCTAATTCGATTTTGCCTGCGCGATAGAGTTCATCAAACACGTATGAGTCAGATTGGCGTGGGAAAGAGCAGATGATTTTTCGGACTGCACCTGTTTTAAGCAGTTTAGCTAAGCCGTAATCTCCGTTCCCTGCATTATTATTGACGATGATTAAATCTTTAATGCCAAGTTCAATTAAACCATCAATGAGTTCAGCGGGTTGTCCTGCTGTACCGAAACCACCGATCATGACAGTTGAACCATCTTTGATCTGAGAGAGTGCCTCGGTCAGCGACGTTTTGCTTTTATCAATCATAGGAGATGTCCTAAAAAATTAACGGGATGTTGGTGTGGTAGATGGAACTGCCTGTATGGATTTATCGCGTTTTGTCAGCACCATATGGGCGATTAAGCCGATAATAATTCCCCAAAAAACCGAGCTCATGCCAAGCAAGCTCATGCCTGAAGCAGTGGCTAAAAATGTAATGAGGGCAGAGTCACGTTGTGCTTCATTTTGCATGGCAATGGTTAAGTTGCTTGAGATCGCGCCCAACAAAGCTAAGCCTGCTAAAGCGGCCACCAATTCTTTGGGAAAAAGACTAAACAGTAAGACGATAGAGCCGGCAAATAGCCCACCTAAAATATAAAAAATGCCGTTACAAATACCTGCTATATAACGTTTGTCATGCTGCTCATGCGCATCTTTACCTGTACATAAAGCTGCCGTGATTGAACCTAAAACCGTGGTAATCGCCCCAGTACAGGCAAACAATAAAGAGGTGATACTTGCAGTGGTAATAATCGGCTTTGCAGGTACGCTATAGCCTGAGACTTTGAGTAAGCTCATGCCCGGTAAAAATTGACCTGATAAACTCACCAAAATAAGCGGAATAGCAAGGTTAAGCGTCGAATTCCATGTCCATTCAGGTTGGATAAACTGTGGAATGCCTAAACTAAAATTTAAATCTACAGGTTGGAATTTACCCAGAGCTAAACTAAAAATCAGCCCAACGGCTAAGACCCACATCATGCTATAGCGAGGGTTAAATCGTTTAGAGATTAAAAAAACGATGAGCATGCTGAGCACAATAATCGGCATATTTTCTGATGCGCTAAACACACCAAAACCAAAAGTCACTAAAATCCCTGCCATCATGCCTGCGGCAACTGATTGCGGGATTAAAGCTAAAAGTTTGTCAAAATATCCTGTAATCCCAATAATAAATAACACAACGGCTGTGGTGATATAGGCTGCAACCGCTTCATTCAGCGAAACTTCTGGGAATAAAGTGACAAGAAGAGCAGTGCCCGGTGCTGACCATGCCATCACAATGGGCACTTTAAATTTTATGGATAAATAAATACTTGAAATTGCCGCTGCAATTGAAATTCCCCATACCCAAGAGATCATCATTTCCATAGAGACATTTGCTTGTTGTGCCGCTTGGAAAAAAATAATCAGTGGACCCGCATAGGAGATTAATACAGCTAAAAAACCTGCTACTGTGGCAGGAATAGACCAATCTTCTTTTAATTGTGTAATCAAATTGCTCATTGTGGTGCCTCCATGTCAACATCAATGATCGTACATTGAGTAATTACGATCAGGTTAACCCTGATCGCCACCACCTACGGCAAGCACACTGCCAGTAATGTAAGATGCATCATCCGATGCCAAGAACAAAATGGCATTGACTTGTTCTTGGATACTGCCGTAACGTTTCATATAACTGCGGTCAATGGTTTGATCGATCACTTCTTGCATCCATGCTTGATCTTGCTCAGATAATAGTGTGCTATTACGAGGGATCACGCGAGGCGGTGCATCTGTACCACCTGTTGCCACAGCATTCACTCGAATACCATCTTGCGCATGGGCAAATGCCATCGATTTCGTAAAGCTGTTAACACCGCCTTTAGCTGCTGAATAAGGCAAGCGGTTAATGCCAAGTGTGGCAATCGAAGAAACATTCACAATCACGCCCGCTTTTTGCTGTTGCATATGTGGCAATACTGCATGGCAACTCCATAGCGTTGGGAAAAGTGAACGATTAATCTCTTTCACGATTTCTTCTTCGGTAAATTCGGTAAATGGTTTCATCCAAATCGCACCACCGACATTATTGATGAGTACATCAATACGACCATATGTATCAAGTGCTTTTTGGATAACAGATTGCGCACCTGCATAGCTTTCAAGGTCAGCTAAAATGGTCACACCTGTACCACCTGCACTTAGAATTTCATCTAAAGTGGTGCTGACATATTCAGCACGGTCAGCCATGACTACTTTTGCACCTTCAGCCGCAGCTTGAATCGCAACACCGCGACCGATGCCTTGCGCGGCACCGGTAACGATCACAACTTTATTTTCAAATCTTTTGGACATGATATTCTCCGACGTATAAGCAGATTAATTGGCAGAGAATTTTTCAAATAAGAAGTTTGCAGGTTTGATCCCTTCAGCATCTAACCAACCACGTACCGCATCGACCATCGGTACAGGGCCACATAAATAAATATCGACATCGCCACTGTTTAACCATTCAGTTTCGATATGACCTGTCACATAACCTTTACGCTCATGATTTGATTCAGGGCTAGCAACCACTGTGCGATATTCAAACCAAGGTAATTTCTCTTGTAATTCATTGAGTTTTTCCAAGGCCACTAAATCAAAGTCATTGGTAACACCAAAAACTAAACGCACCGGATGATCTGAACCCTTTTCTTCAAGAACTTGAAGCATTGACATGAAAGGGGCGATGCCTGTACCACCTGCTAGCATGAGCACTGGACGCACAACATTACGTAAGTAGAAACTTCCGAATGGACCAGTAAACGACATTTTGTCGCCAGCTTTGGCATTGGCACTTAAAAATTCACTCATTTTTCCATTTGGGACATTACGCACTACAAAACCTGTAAGGCGATTACCCGGTTTAGAGCTAAATGAATATGAACGTGTGTCGGTAGTCCCCGGAATTCCCACATTGACATATTGCCCTGCAAGGAAATGAATATCAGGTTGGCCATCATCCAATTCAATATCAAAAGTAATGGTCGATTCAGATAAATTATCGACACGTTTTAATGCGCCTTGGAATTGATGAATTTCGGTTTTACATACATCAGAAGAGGCTTGAATTTGGAATACAGCATCAGAAGTTGGACGGCATTGGCACGCTAAAATATAACCTTGTGCTGCTTCTTCTGGTGTTAAGGCATCTTCAATATAAGTTTCTTCAGGCATGTCATATTTGCCAGATTCGCAAAATGCGCGACACGTTCCACATGCACCATCGCGACAGTCCAAAGGAATATTAATTTTTTGACGGTAAGCTGCATCAGATAATGATTCACCTTGAGCAACAGTAATAAAGCGAGTAACACCATCTTCAAATTGAAGTGCAACGTTGTGGCTTGACATGGCTAAATATCCTTTTCAATCTTTGTATCTTTAAACTTTTGGCCACAGATCCCTGTGACTATAAAGGGAGTTTTGCATTAAAAATATTAGAGGTGATAAATATCAATCACTTGATTAATATAGTCGTTTTTAAGGACAACGTATTTCGATAAAATTTGAGGTTGTTCACCTGAAAAATCGATTTCATAACGTGACATACCAAAGTAGCTATACGATGTCTTATAGCGGTAGCTGAGCGTGTTCCAGTTAAAACGAACTGTTACTTTGTCATTTTCACGTGCAATTACTTCAATATTATTGATATTGTGGCAAGTACGCGTATCAGGCATGGTTGCAGAAGAACGCTCTGTTTTAATACGGAATACACGGTCTTCTAAACCTTGGCGGTCTGGGTAATAAATCAATGAGATTTCAGACTGAGGGTCTTGCGTTAAGGTGTCATCATCATCCCAAGCGGGCATCCAAAATGATGCAGTTGGTGCATAACACGTTAACCATTCATCCCATTGTTCATCGTCGAGTAAGCGTGCTTCACGATATAAAAATTGTGAGATCTGTTCTATTGACACTTGCTCTAGTTGTACAGATGTGTTCATGCAGATTCTCCCATTGTTGATGCTTCAAGTGCTTGCAATTCTTTTTCTTTCTCAATTGCAGCTTTCATGAGTTCTAACCAATATTGGTGCTGTGCAAGATATAAACCTTCATCTTCCGTTTTGATGCCAGAGAGTTTTGGTTGTAAGCCGATTTCATTGGCTGCATCATCTGGGCCTTGAATCCAGTGTTTCGAACCACGGCACATGTCGTTCCATTCAAGTTCGATCCCTGCATAACCCGCTTGGCATGCACGGAATTCTTCTAAATCATCTGGCGTTGCCATACCTGAAGCATTAAAGAAATCTTCATATTGGCGGATACGGCGTGCACGTGCTTCTGGTTCTTCACCGACAGGTGCGATACAGTAAATGGTCACTTCTGTTTTATTGACAGATAAAGGACGTAATACACGGATTTGTGAACCGAACTGATCCATTAGGTACACGTTTGGATATAAGCATAGGTTACGAGAACGTTCGATCATCCATTTCGACATTGCAGAGCCGAATTTCTCAGTGTATTCTTCAGCTTTAGGGAAATTAGGACGATCTTCTGGATTTGCCCATTGTGTCCAAAGCAACATGTGGCCATTGTCAAAGCCGTAAGAACCGCCGCCTTGTTTACCCCAAGAGCCTGCGCTCATGGCACGGATGTTATCGCCCGCTTGTTTTTCTTTGCGTTGTTGTGTGGTTGCTGCGTAGTTCCAGTGCACTGCTGATACGTGGTAACCATCAGCACCATTTTCCGCGGTCAGTTTCCAGTTACCTTCGTAGGTATAGGTTGATGCACCACGTAAAACTTCTAAACCTTGCTCAGACTGACCCACAATCATATCGATGATTTTTTTGGTTTCGCCTAAATAATCTTCGAGTGATGGCACATCTGGATTTAAGCTACCAAATAAGAAGCCTTTATAGCTTTCAAATTTCGCGACTTTTTTCAGGTCATGTGAGCCATCTTTGTTAAAGCAATCTGAATAGCCTGCATCAGTTGGATCTTTAACTTTTAACAATTTACCTGAGTTATTAAATGTCCAACCGTGGAACGGGCAAGTATAAGTCGCTTTGTTGCCTTTTTTATTACGGCAAAGCTGTGCACCACGGTGAGAACACGCATTAATCATGGCATTGAGTTCACCATTACGGTTACGTGCGATGATGATCGGCTGACGACCAATGTGTGTTGTAAAGTAATCGTTATTATTTGGAATTTGGCTCTCGTGCGCCAAGTACACCCAGTTGCCTTCAAAAATATATTTCATCTCAAGATCAAATATAGCTTGGTCGGTAAATACTGAGCGATGAAGCTTAAATTCACCCGTTTCAAAGTTATCTACAAGTAGTTCATCAATACGATCGAGATGGCTAGTATTAATTACAGGAATACGTGGCATGTCCGTTCTCCGACTTTCCAAATTTAGGGGGAAGTCATCGGGATAAATCATTTATCCCGATTCCATTTAAAAGGTATTAAGCTGCTGCGCGGCGACGATCAACTTCTGTTGATGGCGCATTTTCTTCAGCTTTAATAAGTTCGATATTGAACGTGATGTGTTTGAATGGGCCATTTAAACCACGTTTTGCAATTTCAGCTTCGTCAGTAATGTCAATTGCTGTTGCTACTAAACCGTCACGTGTTGCGAATGCAAAATCATCCCAAAGGTATTGGTCACCTTCGATATTGAATTGCGTTGTCAGTTTGCGGTAGCCAGGTGCAGACACAAAGTAATGTACGTGTGATGGACGGTTACCATGACGGCCTAATTTGTCTAATACAAATTGTGTTGTGCCTTCTGGTGGGCAGCCGTAGCCAACAGGCATAGTCGTTTGTGCAACATAATGACCATCTGCATCGCTAAAAATTGTGCGGCGTAAGTTAAAGTCAGATTGTGATTTATCAAAGAAAGAGTAGTTGCCTAAACCATTGGCATGCCACATTTCAACTTTAGTACCTTCAATGATTTTCCCATCTGTATCAGTTACAGTACCTTCGATAATTAATGTATCTAAAGTATCTGATTCTGAACCATCATCCATACGTGCAAAGCCTACAGATTCAGGTGCACCTGCTACATAAAGTGGACCTTCGATGGTACGTGGTGTGCCACCTGTAATACCTGCTTGCGCATCTTTTTCGTCAGCACGTAAGTCAAGGAAATGCTCTAAGCCTAAACCAGCAGCCAAAAGACCTAATTCGTTGGCTTGACCTGCATCAGTAAAGTACTCTAAACCTTTCCATACTTCAGTTTGAGAAAGATCAAGTTCCTCAATCGCTACAAATAAATCTGTAACTAAACGAACCACAACCTCTTGAACGCGTGAATCGACAGGGCCATTTGCAGTGTCTACGTTCATTTTTTTAACTAAAGCTTCGATTTCTTGACGATTCATTTTGGTTCTCCTTAATGGCTAGCGTTCCGATTTGCTGGCCGATTTCCTTTTTTCAGATAAAGTTGTCCTCATGCACCCTGAAATCACGATACATCAACTCATGTTTGGGCTTTTAAATTAAGCTAAGGCTTAACGGTCATCTTCTCGGATAGAAGAGGGATGACGATTCAGTGCCATAACTTCGATTTTCATGTACGGGTAGAGTGGCAAACCTTGTAATAGGGTATGCAACTCTTCGTTACTTTCGACATCAAAAATACTGATGTTTGAGTACTGACCCGTAATGCGCCAGATGTGACGCCATTTACCTTGGTGTTGAAGCTCTTGCGAATATGCTTTTTCAACTGCTTTAATTTCATTTGCCTTTTCTATTGGCATATCCAGTGGAAGATTCACATCCATTCTTACTTGAAATAACATTAGAAACTCCTTGTAGATCTCTCAATATTTGGGTTTATCCACTTACAAACGACGTAAGTTCTCAATTTTGTTTTCGTCCAATTCAATGCCTAAGCCAGCTGTTTTCGGTACAACTAAATGAAAATCTTGATATTGAAGTGGGGTTTTTAAAATTTCTTCGGTTAATAGCAGTGGACCAAAGAGCTCTGTGCCATATGCTAAATTTTCAAATGTAGAGAAGGCATGCGCAGATGCAATTGTGCCAACAGGGCCTTCAAGCATGGTGCCACCGTAAAGATCAATTCCCGCCAACTGAGCAATCGTACCAACCTGACATCCTTCGATTAATCCACCTGACTGAGAAACTTTCACTGCAAATACCGAAGCAGCATTACGTTTAGCCAATTGATAAGCACTGCTTGGGCCCATTAAAGATTCATCCGCCATAATCGCGATATCAAATCGACGTGTCAGACGCTTCATCGCATCGATATTGTCGATCGCACAAGGCTGTTCGATTAAATCAATACCACCGTCTTGTAGAAGTTGAATGCCTTTAATCGCTTCTAGTTCTGTCCATGCCCGATTCACATCAACACGAATGGAAATGTCCGCACCCAATGCTTTTTTAATGGACAAAACATGTTCTACATCTGCTTCAACGGAACGTGAGCCAATTTTGAGTTTGAAAATGTTATGACGTTTAAGCTCAATCATTTTTTGAGCTTCAGCGATATCTTTTTCGGTATCACCTGATGCCAATACCCAAAGTACAGGGATACTGTCACGTAAGCGCCCACCTAAAAGTTCAGATACAGGCAAGCCTAAACATTGTGCTTGAATATCAAGTAAAGCAGTTTGAATGGCACATTTTGCAAAACGGTTACCATTGATATTTTTTTTCAATATTTGCATGGTTTGTGCAATGTTTTGAACTTTCAGTGATTTCAACAGCGGTGTAAAATAAGTATCAATATTGGTTTTGATACTTTCTGGGCTTTCTTCACCATAGCCCAATCCACCGATGGTGGTTGCTTCACCCCAACCTACAAATCCATCTTCCGTGCAGACCTTCACTAAAACCAAGGTTTGAGTTTGCATCGTTGCTACCGCCATCTTGTGAGGACGGATTGTTGGAATTTCGACGAGCATTGTTTCAATGGATTTATACATCTTGACTCTTCGCAACCTTGCGTTTTCTATTTGATTTGATATACCTTAAAAGAATAGATATATACTGTCTAACACCTAATTAGCATTTTTTTATACCTTATAAGTATGGATTTGGTTTTTATTTAGAGAGAATGAAATGGAACTTAGACATCTTCGATATTATGTAGCGGTTGTAGAAGAACAAAGTTTTACCAAAGCTTCAGAGAAACTCTTTATTGCACAACCTCCTTTAAGTCGTCAGATTCAAAACTTAGAGGCAGAGTTAGGAACTCAACTTTTTGAGCGGGGAAGTCGCCCATTAAAAACCACTGAGGCAGGTCAATTTTTTTATCAGCATGCTGTTAAACTTTTGTCTAATGCAGAAGAAATTAAAAGCATGACCCAACGGGTCGGTATGGTTGAAAAAACTATAACCATGGGATTTGTTGGTTCTTTGCTTTATGGGCTACTACCCAAAATTGTGTATTTATTTAGACAACAGCATCCAAATTTAAAAATCGAATTAATCGAGATGAGCACCAAAGATCAGATTCAATCTCTTAAAGAAGGTAAGATTGATGTTGGGTTTGGTCGGTTACGCATTTCAGATCCAGCTGTACGCCGAGTACTGTTGCGTGAAGAACCCTTAATGGTGGCTGTTCATTCAAGTCATCCTTTAGCAGTGCAAAAACAAGGTGTTTATTTAGCAGATATCGTTGAAGAAAAATTATTTATCTATCCGAGCCACCCTAAACCAAATTTTTCGACACAAGTTCGAGGGCTTTTCTCAGAACACGGGTTAGACCCTAAAAATTTAACAGAAGTGCGTGAAATACAATTGGCACTGGGTTTGACTGCTGCTGGAGAAGGTATATGTATAGTTCCCAATAGTGCTAAAACCATTCAATTACCCCATTTACATTTTATTCCCCTATTAGACGATGCAGCTGTCAGCCCGATTTTCTTGGCAATTCGGTCTATGGATGAGAGTGAAGACATTCGTTCATTGTTTGATTGCATATACCAAGTTTATGATCTTGAAGCCATTCACTATGATCGCGCAGTGATTTAGCTTGAGTTCAGATGTTTCTCATGATCAATAAATATTTGTATTGATCACGATGCAATAAAGCTTTGAGTTTATTTTAAGCTAAAGATTCTAACGGGGTAAAAATGATGTCGCGATATACATTGAGCGTAGTATTTAGGTCATTTATCGAGAAATATTCTGGTAAGTGGGGATACGGCAGTAAAATAAAGCTTCTTTTATATGTATAAGCGTTTGATTTAAATATATTATTTTAAATACAAACTTTAAAGGTATAAATATAGAGCAATTCGGTTTTGGACAATAAAAATACTTTGCTTCATTGTTCGTGACATACCAACATTCACGAGCAGGAGCATTAAAGTGAATACAAATCCAATCAATATCAACACGGTGGTTGATGAAGCAAAATTTACACCCTTTCATTGGAGTGTGCTGATTTGGTGTCTACTGATTATCATTTTTGATGGCTATGATTTGGTCATTTATGGAGTTGCTTTACCATTGTTAATGCAAGAGTGGGGGTTAACTAATGTCCAAGCTGGTCTACTGGCGAGCACAGCGCTTTTTGGTATGATGTTTGGTGCGATGAGTTTTGGAACCTTGTCTGATAAAATTGGACGAAAAAAACCATTATGATTTGTGTGGCTATCTTCAGTGGTTTTACATTCTTAGGTGCATTTGCAACATCACCAACAGAGTTTGGTGTTTTAGGCTTTTTAGCGGGATTAGGTATTGGTGGGGTAATGCCAAATGTCGTTGCACTCATGACAGAGTATGCACCTAAACGTATTCGTAGCACACTGGTTGCAGTGATGTTCAGTGGTTATGCCATTGGTGGGATGGCATCTGCATTATTGGGCTCATTTTTAGTGGTCGATTATGGTTGGAAGATCATGTTCTATATCGCGGTGATCCCATTATTGGCATTGCCATTGTTATGGAAATTTCTTCCTGAATCTTTAATGTTTATGACAAAAAAAGGCGAAACAGAGAAAGTCCGTGTGGTGGCGAATAAAATTGCACCCGAGTTAAATATCCCAACCATAGCAACGTTTAAATTGGATGAACCTGTTGCAGGTGATGAGGCACCTTTGCGTGCTTTATTTCAACATGGGCGTATGTTTAGTACGCTCATGTTTTGGGTGGCATTTTTCATGTGCTTATTGATGGTTTACGCACTAGGTAGTTGGTTACCGAAGTTAATGATCCAAGCAGGTTATTCATTGGGTGCAAGTATGCTGTTCTTATTTGCCTTGAATATTGGAGGTATGATTGGTGCTATCGGTGGTGGTGTTTTGTCAGATAAATTTCATCTGAAGCCCGTGTTGACGATCATGTTTAGTGTTGGTGCTATCGCGCTAATCTTATTAGGATATAACAGTCCGCAAGCTGTGCTTTACGGTTTGATTGCCGTTGCTGGAGCAGCAACAATTGGCTCACAAATCTTACTCTATACCTTCGTGGCACAGTTTTATCCAGCAGCAGTTCGATCTACAGGCATGGGATGGGCATCGGGTATTGGGCGAATCGGTGCAATCGTCGGTCCAGTTTTGACTGGTGCATTGTTAAATTTAGAGTTGCCACATCAAATGAACTTTTTAGTGATAGCCATTCCTGGTGTAATTGCTGCATTGGCTATTTTCATGGTCAATCTGCGCGCTTCAGTAGAGGGTGAGAAACTTAAACAACCCGATTTAGTCGCAAATGCTAAACAGACAGCTCATTAATCGAACATAGCCTATATCCAAAATGTATGGGCTTAGCAAATGTACTAATGAATAATATTTAAAACAAATTTTGGTTCATTCTTTGAATTATTAGACTTTGATCGACAATGAACCATTTTTTGTAGGCAAGATTCGCCTTAGCGATTAACTTATTTTGCACCAATCATTTTAGCCGAAATTTAATTTCGTAATGAAGGCTCGATGTCAGGATTGACCGAATATACATAGGATATGTAAAGATGAATCAATTTCAAAAAAATAGCGTTGTGATTGCACTGGGTTTAAGTCTCGTCAGTTATGCGCATGCTGAAACAAAAAAATCTGTTTTAGCTCAATCTAAAAATCATACAGAAGTAGATCAATTACGTGCAGAAGTGCGAGAGCTTCGCCATTTGTTAGAACAATTTACACAAGCTCAGCAGAAGCAATCTGTTCAATTGCAACAGGTTCAAGAATATTCTACAAATACGAAGCAAACTGATAAAAAAACAAATGGGTTAGGATTAACCCTTGCAGGATCGAACATACATTTCTACGGTAATGTCCGCATGGATGCTCAGTATCAAGCTGAAGGTGGTATAGCATCGAGATCGTATAACCAGATTAGTACGGTTCCCATTGAAGGAATAGCAGAACGCAGTGATGAATTTAAGTCAACGTTGTCTGCAACACGTTTAGGTTTAGATTTCAAAACACCGGTCACAGGTAAAGATGTTTCAGGCAAAATTGAAGTTGATTTCTTAGGTGGTTCTAATTTTGATAATTTACGTATCCGTCATGCGTATGTAAATTATGGAAATTGGCTCATTGGTCAAACATGGTCAAACTTCGCAGTACCAGACTATATGCCTGAGAGTATTGATGCATTAGGTTTTGTCGGTGGAGCAGTTAAACGTACACCGCAAGTTCGCTATACACACACGTTTAATTCAGATACAAATTTGGTGACTGCCGTTGAAGATCCTAAAGATGCTTCGATCAGTATGCGTATGCCAGCGCTGACTGGTCGTCTGAACCATAAACTGAGCGATGCATTGTCTGTAAGCGGACGTGCTATGGCGCATGAAAAAAGAATAGACAGTGAAGAAAAGTGGGCTTGGGGTGTCGGTGTGGGTACAAAATACGATTTAAATCCTCAAACCAGTTTAAAAGCGGATTATTACCATGTGAAGGGGGATAGCAGTTTTGTTTCATGGGCGAATAGTGGTGTCCTAAAAACAGCTTCAAATGATTTAGTTCAAAATGAATTTGACTCCATTACTGTGGGAATTACCCAAAAGTTCAATGATCAATTCAGAGGAACACTGGGTTATGGTTTTATGAAATTTGATGAAGATCAAGATTATATCTCTGCTGTTGCCAATAAAACTGGATCAAATAAAGAACTTTGGCAGGCATGGGCAAATCTGTTTTATAGCCCTGTAAAACAGATCAGCTTAGGTGTGGAATATGTTTATGGTGAACGAACTGCTTTTGCACCAGCGACAAACGGGCAAGACACAGGTATCGACAATCGAGTGAACGCCGTAGCCATTTATAATTTTTAAAGATGTTTGGCTTTTAAAAAGTTTTAAAACTTAATTCGTTTGAATTCTGCATATCTAAATATATATTTAACTAAGCCCAACAGTAGGATTTATTGGTGGGCTTTGTTTATTGTTGAGTTTAGTTTATTGGTGAGCTTAATTTATTGGTGAAATATTAAGGCTTCAAATACTGTCAAATGTATCGACTAAGTAAATTATGTGGTTTTAACCGTTCATACAAATATAAGTACATATCTAAACAAAGCACTTGTGGCTTAATACTCAGATTTCACTTAATTTATAAAAACAGTTTTATACCAATATCAACGTCATAATCACTTTATTAACAAAAAAATAAAGCTTAAGGTTCATCAAAATGAACTAATCATCAAGACTGGGAGCTCGTTTTATGCATCTTGAGGATATCTTGAATACGTTTGAAAATTTAGAATCCTTTAGTTCAATTCAATTACAAAAAACACTTCGAGATATTGTCCACGTCTCTGGAAATATTCCTCATCCAGCTCATGGTTATACCTATCAGCGTTGGCAGACATTTGCACAAATCGCGGGGACAAATTTAACACTAGCGAAATGGTTTGAGTCCCACTGTGACGCTTTAAGTATTTTAAATGAACTGAATATAAGAAATATTCCCCAAGGGGTTTGGGCTGTCTGGGCAGCTGAGGGAAGCCAGAATCCACTTCGATGCAACTATGATCCGCAAAATCATTGTACTAATGATCTGGCTCTCAATGATAAAAATATCATTCAACAGTGTCATGGAGAAAAACTGTGGTGCTCAGGAGCTGATTTTGTGGATTATGGATTGATGACTTTTAAGGACTTAAATAATAAAAGTCTGTTGGGTGTGGTGAATATGCATCATACAGGTATTGAAATTGACCATAGCCATTGGCACGCCGTAGGTATGGGTGCAACCCAAACGGCAAGACTCAAGTTTAATAATGTGCCTATGAACGTTGTTGGGCAACCCGATGAGTATCTCACTCGTTTAGGATTCTGGCATGGAGCTGCGGGTGTTGCTGCATGCTGGCTTGGTGCAACAGTAAGAATTGCAGCAGCATTAAAAGCATTATTTAAAACTAAAGCAACACCTTATAATGCAATGTATTTAGGTGATGTTTCATCTCAATTGGTTATCACAAAACAACTATTTAAGTCACTCGCAGATAAAATTGATCAAAAACCTTATCTAACTCATGAGTTAGAAATTCGCATATTAAGAGTTCATGTTGAAAAAGTATCGAAATCAGTCATTGAATTGGTAGGCAACGCAATGGGGGCTCGACCGTTTTGTGAAGATGCTATTTTTGCACAATTGGTTGCTGACCTCCCGGTCTTTTTAAGACAGAGTCATGCGGCTCATGATTTAGCAAAAATTGCCGAACTCTCATCCAATACCGCAAAGGATCATGTTCAACATAAAGATCAGGAAGAGCTGAGCCTATGGATGCTTTAAATTTGGAGATGAATCAAAAAAAGACCGTGGGTAACACAAGTGTATTTATGGATGATCCTAAATCACGTCATATATATGGAAAGGGAACATCAAAACATGACTGGATGAGTTGGGAAGGATTAACAAAGCTTCCAATAATGAATATTGAACAGATTTTTTTAAAGCATGCTAGAATCGTCATTTTGTCACCTCATCCAGATGATGAAATCCTTGGATGTGCAGGCTTAATTCAACAACTTTATCGACTTAATCGAGAAATTCTGGTGGTCGGTGTAACCAAGGGTACTGCGAGCCACCCACATTCTTCTCAATATTCATCTGATGAATTAGCTAGATTACGTCCTTTAGAATCGAGACAGGCGCTTGATGTTTTAGTAGGAAAGAATCAGATTCAGTATCTGTCTTTAGGCTTAGTCGATGGAAAAATAACGCAGCAACAAGCTTTATTAGAACAACATCTAAGTACAATCATTCAAGAAAATGACATTTTGATTAGTACGTATGAAAAAGATGGGCACCCTGATCATGAAAGTTTAGGACAATTTGTTACTGAATTTTCACAGAGCAAAGGATTAACACATTTACAGGCCATGATTTGGGCGTGGCATTGGGCTAAACCAAACGATATACAAATTGAATGGACTTCGATTTTAAGATTAGAACTGAATGAAGCGCAGATAGAAAAAAAAGCCAAAGCGATCCAATGCTTTAAGACCCAGATTGAAGATGATAATACTATGCACCAAAGTGCGATTATTCCACCTCATGTCATTGATCGTATTTTGATGCCTTGGGAGTTTTATTTTGATGCAACATAAAATTAAGTACTTTGATCGTTTTTATGATAACAATGATGATCCATGGGGGTATCAATCACATTGGTATGAAGAACGAAAACGCCAAGTTTGTCTTGCGATGTTACTGAAATCGCAATATAACCATGTTTTAGAAATTGGCTGTGCTAATGGATGTTTTTCAAAAAAACTTGCTCAAAGAGCACAATATTTATTGTGTTTAGATGGGCATCCTAAAGCAGTTGAACTCACAAAGAATGCGCTCCAACATCTGAAGCATGTTGATATTGAATGCCGTGTTTTACCACAGGAATTTCCTTCTCAAAGATTTGATCTTATTGTCTTGAGTGAAATTGCATATTATCTCAGTACAGATGAACTGAGTCTTTTAACCGAAAAGTTGTCTGAGCAACTCTCACAGCATGGGATGTTATTGAGTTGTCATTGGCGTCATCCCGTTGCAGATTTTGAATTGGATGGGAATCAAGTCCATCACTTACTGAAGTCACAACTTAAACTGCATCATTATGCCTCATTGACCGATCCTGATTTTTTGATCGATTTATGGACAAAAGAAACGCAAAGCTTGGCTGAACAAGAGGGCATCGTATGATTGGAGTCGTCGTACCTGTACATAACGAAGAAGCTGATTTAACAGAGTGTATTAACGCAATCAACATTGCGATAGGAAAGATTAAATCTCTGAATATTGCTGTAGAAGTGTTATTTGTCATGGATAGTTGCAACGATCATTCCATGGAAATCGTGCAAGGAATGAAGGCTGATTTTATGGTATGCAATTACCAATGTGTAGGTAAAACACGTGCACTTGGTATTGAAGCCTTAATTGAAAAAGGCGTAAATTGGATTGCATGTACCGATGCAGATTCGTGCGTACATGAAGATTGGTTGTTAGAACAAATACAACATCAACCGACGGATGTGATTTGCGGTATTGTTGAAATCAATAAATGGGATCATTTGTCTACTGCGAGTAAGCAAAAATACTTGAATCATTACCAAGATCGAATGGGACATCCCCATATACACGGTGCAAATTTATCCTTCAGTCGCGAGGCTTACCTGACAGTGGGCGGTTTTGAACCGCTCCCATCTCATGAAGATGTCAATCTGGTTGAAAAGTTTAAAATGCATCATTATTCAATTATATGGACCAATAAAGTCAGAGTGACCACAAGTAGCCGATTGTTGGCTCGTGCTCCACATGGATTTTCAAGCTTTTTAAGGTCATTAAATGTGGACTAAAATTTCGAATATAATATTGAATAATCGTCTTAGAAATAAAAAAAATAGTGGAAAATTTAAGTTCTTAAAATTGCTCATTATAATTGGAAATTAGGTAGATATTATCAGTTTATATTTTTTAATTTATTGAATTATAAGTAAAAATTTAAATAAATCATTTCTTGGAGTGCTTTACAAATCTTTTTTAGAAAGCATGCTTTAGTACTTTTTTTAATCAAATTACTGTGTATAATTCCGCCAAATTAAAAACCTCTATCCATGATGAATTCTATGCAATATAGAATCTCAAGTAGGGGTTTTTTCTATGGATATACCGTAATGGATTGCCTGAATTCCTTTTTGTGGTGGCGCACACATGATTTACTCAAAAACAGCACTTTTAGATGTACATACTCAGTTAGCTGCTCGAAATCTTGCAACTCGCTTGAGCTTTTTTTCACTTGGACTGAGCACGGCTGCTTGGGCACCGTTGATTCCATTGGCTCAACAACGCTTGCATCTAAATCATGCTGATTTTGGTCTATTGCTGTTGACCATGGGTATAGGCTCGATGTTATCGATGCCAATGACAGGTGCATTAATCAATAAGTTCGGATGTAAAATCCTGATCGGCATAGCACTTATATTGTGCATGATTATTCTTCCATTACTGAGCCTAACTGAAAATGCGCCTTTAATGGCCATCATTTTATTTTTCTTTGGTACGGTGATTGGAAGCTTCGGTGTTGCAATCAACTATCAAGCCGTTGTTATTGAAAAGCAAAATACCAAAACCATGATGTCTGGTTTCCATGGAATGTGCAGTCTAGGTGGGTTATGCGGTGTTTTAGTGATGACGATGTTGTTAGCTTTTGGTGTAATGCCTATGCTTGCAGCATTGGTCATCAGTTTTGTACTTTTGATAATGATCATTGTTGCTGTGCCTTATTGCATTTCTAAGCGCTTTCATCAAGCCCAAAACAATTCGTTAAAATCTCAAGAACAAGACATCAGCAAGGAAAGTCAGAATCAAACATCTAAACCGAATTTAAGTATTATCCTGATAGGCATCGTATGCTTCATCGCTTTTCTTTCTGAGGGAGCGGCTATGGACTGGAGTGGCATTTATCTCGTCAGTAAATTTGGTATAGATGCTTCTTTTGCTGGGCTTGCTTACACCTGTTTTGCATTAACTATGACCATAGGGCGTTTCAGTGGTCGACATGCTTTAAATGCATTAGGTGAGCAAAAACTCATTTCAATCAGTGCTTTAGTTGCAGCTACGGGATTGGTCACGATTGTGATTGCTCCACATTGGAGTATTGTATTGTGTGGCTATTCATTACTGGGTATCGGATGCTCTAATATTGTACCGATCATGTTTTCAAGAGTTGGCCGTCAAACACGAATGCCACAAGCGGCAGCGCTATCTCTAGTATCGACGATAGCGTATACAGGGGGTCTAACTGGTCCAGCATTGGTTGGCTTTTTAAGTGAAATAATTGGACTGAGCTATGTTTTTGCCATGATTTCGATCTTATTAGGATCGATTGTAGTCATTAATCAGTTCACGCGGGTGACTCGAATGTCATAGTTCGAGTTTAAAATAGATACATGAAAATAGATGTTGTATCGCTTTAAAATGAATACCAACAGATAGAATAATTTTTCATACTGAAACAACCTGCTCATAAATGATGGGAAGGTTGTTTGAGCCATTCATATACATTTTGAATCAGTTGTAGCAATTTTCCGACTTATTAAAATATTTTTACAACAGAGGGGCTGTACTTTATGAGTCACCAAGTGTTCTCTAAAATCGTTTTTAGATTGTTCTAAATCATCTAAAAAAGCATTTCGCCAATCAATAATGTCAAAACTGTTAATCCCTTGGATCAATTGTTGATAACGTTCCAAACGCTCAGTCCTGCTCATGACCAATGCTTTTTCGAGGGCTTTAACCATGGCATTACAGTCTTCAGGATCGACAATAATTGCTTCTGACATTTGTTCAGCAGCGCCAGTATATTTAGACAGAATCAATACACCTGGATTATGTGGGTCTTGAGCCGCAATATATTCCTTCGCAACTAGATTCATGCCATCACGCAGTGAACTGATCCAACAGACATCCGCAAACCGATACAGTTGCATTAAGGAGTCATGATCAACTGTATTATTGGTATAACTGACTGGTCGCCATTCATCTTGTGCGAAATTGTTATTAATACGATTAATTTGATGATTTAAATTTTCATATAACTCTTCATACGCCGCGATTTCCATGCGGCATGGACATGCGACCTGCAAATCAGTGATTTGTTGATACATTTCCGGATGTTTTTTCAAATATGCTTCAAATGCCGTAAATCGCTCTAATAAACCTTTTGAATAGTCGATACGATCTACACCAATGATCGTTTTAGATTGTCCATAATCGTTGGCTTCAAAAAAGTCAGACATGTTGGGTTGACTGCATTTAGCAATACGCTGAATAGCTTTTGGATTGACCCCGATGGGGTAGCATTTTATTCGTGTTAAATGTTGATTTAAGCTCAATCTCTCAGTATCAATTTGAATACAACCCAATGCTTGAATGATGACAGAACGACAATGTGCATGATCACGCTCAGTTTGTAACCCGACAATGTCATATTCAGTTAAATGATGCAGAAGCGATTTCGACTGCGGTATCTCATTCCACATCTTAGCAGGCGCAAATGGAATGTGAAGAAAAAAACCAATCCTGTTCTGCATCCCTAGTTTTCGACAATGATGAGCAACACTTAAAAAATGATAATCATGCACCCAAATAATATCGTCAGGTTGAGTGATTTCAGCAAGTTTTTCTGCAAAAATTAAATTCACTTGTTGGTAAATTTCATAATCTCGATCTTGTATTTCAATAAGATCTTCACGGTTATGCATAGCTGGCCAAAGAACACTATTGGCATAACCACTATAATAATGTTGATAATGTGACCGTTTTAAAGGGCAGGTTAAATAAGAAACCTGTTGATAGGTTTGCTCTAAAAAAGTAATATCTTGGTTATCCTCAATTTTTTGACCATTCCATCCCAACCATATCCCACCTATGTCATCTAATGCATCTTGCAAGGCTACAGCAAGTCCACCAGCAGCATGCGATTCAGGGTCTGGTAAACTCACACGATTGGATAAGACAATCAGCCTAGACATAATGTTTCTCCTTGCGTAGATTTATTTCTGAATTGAAAAATGGTTTTTGCGTTGAAATAGCTTGATATAAGTGAGCTAAAAAGCGACTTACTTCATCTACATCATTTAATCTAAACCTTGCTAGTGTGACGCCGTCACCCACCTTGATACTTACGCCATTCAAATGATTTATAAGGTTGAAACCAGCTTCATCTGTAAGGTCATCCCCAATAAAAATGGGACAATAATGCTCAAGTTGATAATGCTGAATGAACGTTTGGATCGCTAGACCTTTGTCAGCTTGTAGAGGAATCAATTCCCATACATATTTACCTTCAATCAATTTAGTAAATGGATATTTTTGCTGAAGATTAACCATGATGGATTGGGCTTGATTTTTTAAATGAGGGGCATTTCTATAATGTAATGTCACAGAATAACTTTTATACTCGACTAAAAGTTCAGGGTAATCTGCACTATATTTTTTGATCTCATTTTTTAAGTTTACTAACTGCTCATTATTTGAATAATTCAAAATAATCTTTTTAGGATTTTCAAAAATTTCTAATCCATGCGAGCCTGCGATCGGTAATTCGACAGGATCAAATAACGAGTAAGCTGTCAAAGCAGATCGTCCTGTAACTGCAAATATAGGTATATCGCTATGTTGAAATTGTTGAATAATATTTAATATTTCGAGTGGAATAAAACTTTTAGAAGGATCAATATTAAATTCAGAAATTGTTCCATCTATATCCAAAAAAATACAATATGAATTCGACTTAGCATTAATTTTTTTAAGAATATAATTAATCTTTTCGCTTTTCGTCATTTTTATTAGTGTCATAGAATAACTACTTTGCTTATATACATAGTACATAAATACTATATATTTCTAATAAGTAGGGCTAAGAATATTTTTTAAATACAAAAGGTTAACCAAAGTTACAATATTCATATTTTGAAATATGATTTCATAATGTTTATTTTAATTTAACTCAATGTTTTATTTGAATATATTGTATTATTAGATTTAATTTAATTTTTTTTAATCTCATATAATCTAGTTTAATCAATAAGGGGGTCGTGGAAATAAGAATTAATATAATAAAAGTGTCATAAAATCGTGAAGCCAAATAACTTAGGATCTTGTTTAAGCGTTAAAGTTTCATCAATAATCAGAGTATTTTATTAAAATAATAAGGTTAATCCATCATGTCTTCCAATGTTTATCCAGCTTATTCATAGCTAAGATAAGCCTTAGGTTTTTACTTTTCCTCTCTGTTTTCAAGATCAACCTTATGCTCTTTATAACTTAATTTTTTCCAGAGCTATATTATGTAAATTTTTTAGATGAATCATGGCCTTCAAGTCCATTCCTATTAAAAGACGGATTTATTTTTAATAGAATTGAAATAAATCAAGCTTTTATTGACTCCTGTAAAACCATTGTTTTGTTTACAAATATTTCAATGTAATTATATATTATTTTTTAAATCACTGTTTTTAAAAGGGTAATAGGTAAATTGGTATCAATTAGCATCAAATAGAAATACGATATTTACAAAACGAGTGTTTGGTTGAATTTCATCCAGTGTGATAGTCAGAAATAATACTAATAAAGGAGCATAAAAATGCCAAACTTGTTGAAAGAACGTTTAGTTTATATCCTCAACAGAGACAATAACAATTACTTAGAAACGGTAAATTTTTTTTTAGATCCTGATATTTCTCTATTAGATAAAGAAAAAAAATCGACCCAATTCTTAAAAAATGAATTGGAGCATTTAAATGACTCGAATGATGACATTGATTTCCCCCAATATTTGTCTGAAATTAAACAGTGGACTAACAATAAACAAAAGCATATTTATTCAGAATACAAAGCCTATTTAAATCGTAGAAAGTCAGGGCAAGATCGAGAGTATTTCAATTCTGTCAGTAGTGTCTTTGAGTTTTTAATCAAAATCGCACCTGTGAAAAAGGTTGATGGTGCTTGGCTTTATAGCTTAACGAATTATTGGAGTGATGCTGATTTTAAGGAACTGATTAGTATTTATTTAGAGGAGCTCGGGCAGGGTTTGGCTCGTGCAAACCACGTCAAACTATATAATGACTTACTACAGTCTCTAGGTTTGGAACATTTTGAAGGTTTCCTTGATGACCGTTACTACCATCAACCTGCGATTCAACTGGCGCTGAGTTATGCTTCTCCTGAATTTATCCCTGAAATCGTTGGATTTAATTTAGGCTATGAGCAACTACCTTTACATCTACTCATCACAAATTATGAGTTAAAAGAGTTAGGAATAGATTCTCATTATTTTAACGTCCACATTACAATTGATAATCTTGATTCTGGTCATGCAGCTCAGTCCATCAATGCCATTGAAAAAATAGCCCTGAAATACAAAAACAAAGATGAGTTCTATAACAAGCTTAAAAGAGGCTATGCACTCAATGATCGCGGTGTGTCCTCAACTGAAATTGTTAAAAATTTAAACTTGAATGATATGATCATTAACATCTTTAAGAGAAAAGCGTTGGTCGGGCGCTATGTACATAATGACAAATGTCAGTTCATGGAAAAAACCATTAATGCGTGGTTAAACGATCCTGAACAAATCTCAAATTTCATCGACATATTAAAAGAGAAAAATTGGATCAAAAGAGGTGAAGACCCTGAGTTGAGTCGCTTTTGGAAAATGATTCATGACGTTGATGGAAAAATGTACGGTGTTTTTAATTCTGCTGAAAAACAAATGATCTACGACTGGATCGCCAATGAAACCTATGCTGAATATTCAAAAGATCATAAAAATATCTCAATCACACATCCAGAGTTACACGATTATTCTTTTGCCTATCTAGGAGATGAACAATTGAAGGAGCTGAAAAGGAAGATTGAATTAGAGTCGAGCATACCGTCTAAAATTAATAAACTCATTCCACATCTTGCCCCTCATGCGCATCACACAGAAGTTGGGCTGTGGAGTACTTATCAATATGTTCGTTATTTATTTCCTCAATTGATTATGAAAGCGCATATCTAGTTTGATTTTAATATAAGAAAAAACAATCTAAGGAAAAAGAATATCGAGAAAGATTGTGATCGAATATTGATGTAAAAATATTCAGATTCTTTGAATCTATTGATATTCTTTTTCCTTTAACACCACGGCGTATAATGAATCTGTTTAAGTTTAGATAAAATAAGTTCGACTTATTCAGCCAAGTAAGGTTCAATTGCACACGAATCTATTTTGGCCTCTTCATGCTAAGTAACACCTCACCCGCAACAAAATTAAGTTTTGCAAACAATAAATCAGAGCATATTGGAAGTTTTCTGAGAGCACTTAAACTCAAGAAAGCACGGTATGATTTTGCAGATCGTGTGATTTATGAAGAAACATTAAGACAAGTTGAAAATGCTGAAATTGATAATTTAATTGACATTCAACTTGATTTGGATTGTTCAGTCATGACTGACGGGGACTTTCGCCGTGCTTCTTGGTCTATGGATTTCCTTGAGCAATTGAACGGTATTGAAACCCGTAAGACTCAGCAGGGTTTGCAGTTTAAAGATGCCATCACGAAACCCTATGATATTCGAGTCGTTGATAAAATTACTTTTAATGAAGATCATATGTGTTTTGCTCAATATCAATATTTGCATAATGCCATTGAAGGGTTTGCCACAGCGAAGTTCTGTTTACCTAGTCCGAATATGATGCTTTTCCCGCATCTGCGTCATAATCGACACTATGCAACTCAGCTCGATTCTTATATTGATGATTTAGGTTCAAGTTTCAGAGCCACGATTTCCGCACTCTATCATCAGGGTTGTCGTTATATCCAGATTAATGATCAATTTCTAGCCTATCTATGTGATGCTCATTATCGAGCGGAAGAACTTAAGCGTGGGATGAATCCAATTGAGTTAGCTGATTATGCTGTTCGCGCATTAAACCTCGCATTAGAAAATAAGCCTGACGACTTATTTGTTGCCTTACATATTGAGCGTGGAAACTTTTGTTCAAGCTGGTTATATCAAGGTGGTTATGAATTTCTAGCAGATCATGTGTTCAATAAACTCAACAATATTGATCGCTATTTTTTAGAATTTGACACTGATCGAGCAGGTGGTTTTGAACCGTTGGCTCAACTAAAACATTTAGATGTCGATGTATTTCTAGGTTTGATTTCGACGAAGAAAGAAATGTTAGAAAATAAGAATGACCTGATTCGCCGTATTCAAGAGGCTTCTCAATTCATGTCACTAGAGCGTTTAGGACTTTGTCTGCAAGGGGGATTTGCGTCTATGGAAGAGGGCAATAAAATTTCCTACGATACTCAGTGGAAAAAAATTAAACTCATGAATGAAGTCGCAAAAGAGGTTTGGGGTTAACTATATCATTGAGTTGAATTGTTTCAATACGCGTTGATTCGCAAAAAAACCAGATGCTGATGGGTCTGGTTTTTTTGCACCAAAATATAAAATGAAGAACTAAAATAAATCATCTTAAAAAAATCAGAATTTAATAATAATTTAAACAAGAAGTAAGTTTTTGAAAAATAATAATAAATAAAGTTGGCATAAGTCCTGCATTGTCATATTCAAACTTGTATACAAGATGGGATGCAAAATGCGCAATAACAAAATGATCGGTTGCACTGTTTCAGAATGGAACCAAGCCTATGATCAAAAACACATTCAACTCAACGACCTTTACCAATATGTGAGTCAGTTTGATCAAAATGATCCTGCTTGGATCTCGATTGCATCCAAAGAGTTGCTGACTGCGCAAATGAGTGCTTTGAATAAAATCGAACATGCTGAGCAACTTCCTCTTTATGGTGTACCGATTGCGATTAAGGACAATATTGATGTCGCAGGATTTGCCAGCACAGCTGCATGTAAAATTTTAACGGAGATTAAAACGCATGACGCTTTTGTTGTAACACGTCTTAAACAAGCAGGCGCAATCATTGTTGGTAAAACCAATCTTGATCAATTTGCGACAGGTCTCGTCGGAACACGCTCTCCATTTGGGGCAGTACCCAATACTTTTAATTCTGATTACGTCAGTGGTGGTTCGAGTTCAGGTTCAGCGAGTGTGGTTGCTCGTGGTCTTGTGCCGATTGCTTTAGGAACAGATACTGCTGGTTCGGGTCGAGTTCCTGCCGGCTTTAATAATATTGTCGGGCTTAAACCAACCAAAGGGCGGTTCTCCAATACAGGTTTAATGCCTGCATGTAAAAGCATTGATTGTATTTCAATCTTTGGCTTAACAGTGACTGATGCTGAGATCGTGGCAAAAATCATGGAAGGTTATGACACAGCAGACAGTTATTCACGTCATAACCCCAATACAGCACCTGCAAAATTCACTCCAAACCTCAATTTTGCGATTCCTGCTCAATTGGAATTTTTTGCAGATCAACATTCAGCAGCAGCCTTTCAATTGGCTTTAGAACAACTTAAAGCTTTAGGTGCAACTTTAACTCCAATTGATTTTTCAGCATTTTCGAGTTTAGCTGCACAGTTATATCAAGGTCCATGGGTCGCAGAACGTACTGCAGCAGTTGAAGATTTACTGCAAAGTAACACGCAAGATTTTGATCCAACGGTTTTAGAGATTATTCAAAAAGGTCAGCATTATTCAGCAGTAGAGGCTTATCAAGCAGAATATCTGAAACAGGATTTGACGCGTTTGATTCAAATGCAATTGGCTGAATTTGATGCACTGATTGTCCCAACATCACCGACGATCCATAGCATGGCTGAAATGGCAGCTGCACCCATTGAAAATAATAGCCATTTTGGTACTTATACCAATTTCACGAATCTTGCAGACCTCAGTGCTTTAGCGATCCCTGCAGTTTTCCGTGAAGATGGCTTACCTTTTGGGATTACTTTGATCGCTCCCGCTTGGCATGACAGCGCATTGGTTGATTTTGCTAAAAAATGGCAAAAACATATTCAGTTGCCTTTAGGCGCTTTAAATAAAAAATTACCTGCAGATGCCAGCACAAATCAAGAAGTGTCAGATCACCATTTTCGTGTAGCTGTTGTGGGTGCTCATCTGTCAGGTATGCCGCTCAATTTCCAACTCACGACACGCGATGCCGTACATGTTGAAACCACACAGACTTCGGCTGATTACGCGCTATATGCCTTACCAGGTACCGTACCGCCTAAACCCGGTTTAGCCCGCGTTGAACAAAACATTGGTCATCAAATTATTGTTGAACTTTGGGATATTCCGAAAGCTCGTTTTGGTGAATTTGTTGCCGAGATTCCGACACCACTAGGCATGGGTAATGTCGAATTGGTTGATGGACGATGGGTGAAAGGTTTTATCTGTGAGCCCTATGGTTTAACCGACGCAAAAAATATCAGTGATTTTGGAGGATGGCGTGCCTACATCCAACAGCTGAATCAACTCAAGACCAATACTGCGACAGCTTAAAGCGATCATGATGTTTAAAAAATACGTAAAGAATTGAAAAAAATAGGGGATTAAAATGTTTAAAACTGTTCTGATTGCAAACCGAGGTGAAATTGCTGTTCGCGCTATTCGTACTCTAAAGAAAATGCAGATCACGGCTGTTGCTGTTTATTCAGAAACTGACCGTTATGCACAACACGTATTGGATGCAGATATTGCAGTGTCTTTGGACGGCACAAAACCGAGTGACACCTATTTAAGTATTGAAAAACTGATTGCTGCAGCAAAAAGTACGGGTGCTGAGGCAATTTTTCCAGGTTATGGTTTTTTATCTGAAAGTGCAGATTTTGCGCGTGCCTGCGAAGAAAATGACATTGCCTTTATGGGGCCAACCGCTGAACAAATTTTAGAATTTGGTTTAAAACATCGTGCACGTGAACTTGCAGCAGCTGCCAATGTCCCAATGACACCAGGCACAGGTTTACTCCAAAGTCTTGATGAAGCCGTAGTTGAAGCTGAAAAAATTGGTTATCCGATCATGCTTAAAAGTACCGCTGGTGGCGGTGGGATTGGCTTAACACGTTGCGATGATCAAGTTGCTTTGCGTGATGCTTATGACAGTGTGAAACGTTTGGGTGAGCAATTCTTTAAAGACTCGGGTGTGTTTTTAGAACGGTTTGTTGATCAAGCACGTCACGTCGAAGTGCAAATCTTTGGCGATGGTGAAGGGCAAGTCGTTGCGCTGGGTGAACGAGACTGTTCGTTACAGCGTCGTAACCAAAAAGTTGTAGAAGAAACGCCAGCGCCCCATTTACCTGAGGCAACACGAAAAAAACTACATCAGGCCGCCGTACAACTTGGAAAATTGGTTAAATATCGGAATGCAGGTACGGTTGAATTTATTTACGATGCCGTACGAGATGAAGTCTACTTTCTTGAAGTCAATACTCGTTTACAGGTCGAACATCCGGTCACTGAAATGGTCACAGGATTAGATCTCATTGAATGCATGTTAAAAGTCGCGGCAGGCGTTGAATTAGATTGGGCATATTTAGCCAACATCCAACCTCAAGGTGCAGCCATTGAAGTGCGAATTTATGCTGAAGATCCAGTGAAAAATTTCCAACCCAGCCCAGGGATTCTGACCGATGTTTATTTCCCTGAAAATGTCCGTGTAGATACTTGGGTGAGCACAGGAACGGAAATTTCACAGTATTTTGATCCGATGATTGCCAAAATTATTGTACATGCAGACGATCGCGAGAGTGCCATTCAAGCACTCAAAAAGGCTTTAGCTACAACTCGACTGAATGGCATTAGTACCAATTTAGATTATGCCCATACCGTGGTTTCAGATGATCGTTTTGAACATATGCAGATTTGGACACGGATGCTGGATGATTTTAAATATGTACCCAACGTTATTGAAGTGATTCAAGCAGGTACACAAAGCTCAATTCAGGATTATCCGGGACGACTTGGGTATTGGGATATTGGTGTACCACCTTCAGGTCCTATGGATGATTATGCATTCCAATTGGCCAATAAAATTGTGGGTAATGCTCAGGCAGCAGCTGGATTTGAATTTACCTTAGAAGGGCCTAAACTTAAATTTCATGCCGCAAGTATCATTGCATTAACAGGAGCGCCATGTGCTGTTACTTTAGACGGTCAGGCTGTAGATTTTTGGAAACCAATTCAAGTACACGCGGGGCAAACCTTAAAAATTGGTCAGGTTGAGTCAGGTTGCCGTACCTATTTAGCCATCAGACAGGGTTTAAATGTGCCTGAGTATTTAGGCAGTCGTTCCACCTTTGCTTTGGGCAATTTTGGTGGGCATGCAGGGCGTGTATTACGCGTAGGCGATATGATTAAAATGGTCAATCCTGACTTCGCCATTGAGGGATTACCTTTAGCAATCACTGAACCGGAAGCATTGGCAACAGATTTGATTCCGAGTTATGGCAAGGAGTGGGAGATAGGGGTGCTCTATGGTCCACATGGTGCACCTGATTTCTTCAAAGCTGAATACATCGATGAGTTTTTTGCATCAAGTTGGAAAGTTCACTTCAACTCGAATCGTTTGGGTATCCGTTTAACTGGCCCAACTCCGAGTTGGGCGCGTGAAAATGGCGGAGAAGCAGGTCTACATCCATCTAATGTACATGATTGTGAGTATGCGATTGGCGCGATTAACTTTACTGGCGACTTCCCTGTAATTTTAGCCAAAGATGGTCCTAGCCTGGGTGGATTTGTATGTCCTGTCACGATTGCCAAAGCAGAATTATGGAAAATTGGACAACTTAAAGCCGACGATACAATTCGCTTTTATCCAATATCGATTCAACAAGCCAATGCCTTAGAACAACAGCAACGCACGACCATTGAAAACTTTGCTCAAGCTCGTATGAACATGAACACAGATATCATGGGCGTTGAGCCTAACAGTATTTTAGCACTTCGTGAAGCAACGCCTGAGACCCCTAAAGCAGTCTATCGTCAGGCAGGCGATAGCTATATTTTATTAGAATATGGTGAAAATGTACTCGATTTGGGTTTGCGTTTGCGTGTACATCGTTTAATGCAATTAATTCGTGAAGCCAAGCAGGAGGGTATTTTAGAGCTATCTCCTGGTGTGCGTTCACTTCAGATTAAATATGATGGTTTATGCTTCAACCAAAAAGCGTTGATTGAATTTTTACTCCGTCTTGAAAGTCAAATGGATGATTTACGCGAGATTAAAATTCCATCTCGGATTATTCATTTGCCAATGGCTTTTGAAGATTCGACGACATTAGGTGCCGTTGAACGCTATCAAGAGAGTGTGTGTGCCAAAGCGCCATGGTTGCCGAATAATGTGGACTTTATCCAACGGATTAATGGATTAAGTGACCGACAACAAGTCAAAGATATTATTTTCAATGCCAATTACCTAATTCTAGGTTTAGGCGATGTCTATTTGACTGCGCCTTGCGCGGTGCCGTTGGATCCTCGTCATCGCTTATTGAGCTCAAAATACAACCCAGCACGGACCTTTACTGCCGAAGGTACTGTGGGGATTGGTGGCATGTATATGTGTATTTATGGTATGGATTCGCCAGGCGGTTACCAATTGATTGGTCGCACGGTACCAATTTGGAATAAGTTCAAAAAGAATAAGCAATTTGGCGATCAACAATGGTTTTTAAGATTTTTTGATCAGATTAAATATTATGAAGTCAGTGAAGCTGAACTTGATCAATTCCGTGCTGACTTTGCACATGGCTTGGCAGAAATTAAAATTGAAGAAACTGAGTTTGATTTCGCGCAATATCAAGATTTCCTAAGTAAAGAACACGACAGCATCGCTAAATTTAAAGCACAACAACAGACGGCATTTAGCACTGAAGTCGAGCGCTGGAAAGATCAATTTGATCAACCGACTGAAATTGAGATTGCCCAAGATCATACCGACTATAGCCAATATGTGCCTTTAAATGCCTCTATGACTGGTAATATTTGGAAAATTCTTGTGGAGTCGGGTCAACACATTAAAAAAGGTGAAACCGTTGCAATCATTGAAGCCATGAAAATGGAACTGCCTGTGTATGCCGATGAAGATGGTATTGTTAAAGCCATTATTTGCCGTGCGGGTCAAACTGTACATAGCGGTGAACCCTTAGTATATATAGAGTAATCAAAAATCCATGCGCCTTGTACAAGTATTAACGACAAAATCAGGAGGCAGCTCAGACAATTTGTCTGAGCTGGTTTTCCAGAAAATTAAAAATGATATTTTTGACTTTCAACTCAAGCCTGGACAGCATTTTACCGAATCAGAAATCGCTGAAACTTATGCAGTGAGTCGCACACCAATACGCCAAGCGCTATACAGGTTACAACAAGAAGGATATGTCGATGTCCGCTTTAGAAGAGGTTGGCAAATCTGTCCGCTTAATTTTAAAAGGTATGAAGAGCTGTACGACTTAAGAATTTTACTCGAAAGTTATGCGATCGAGCAGTTATGCCAGATGCCTGAAGAGCAACTCAACCATGTTTTGGCAGATCTGATTCAGATATGGTGTATTGAGCCTGATAGTTATTTATCTGATCTTCAACAACTGGCTATGCAAGATGAGGATTTTCATTGTCAATTGGTGATAGCGGCAGCTAATACCGAAATAACGAAGATTCATCGAGAGATCAGTGAAAAAATTCGTATCATACGACGTTTAGACTTTTCCAAAATTAATCGGATTGAGGCAACTTATATTGAGCATCAAAAAATACTCAATTTAATCCTATCCAAAAACCTAAAGGCAAGCACTACTGCATTAACCAGTCATATTGTTCAAAGTCGCAATGAGGTTAAAAAGATCACCTTGGAAATGTTGGCATCTAGTACGGCTTAATTTTAAATGCATAATTGATTTGAGTGAAATTAAGTTTATTAACTTTTTTTAATTAATCATTGTCTTCATGACTTTGTTTGAACATGGGGGGTGTAAAAGCTAGTCATGATTTTTTAGGGAGAGTCAGTCTTCCAAAGTTTTTAGAGCTTTTCAATTTTTTTAGAAAAATTTGTGCACACGTGGACGCTTAAAACTTAGATGACTTTGAATTGTAAAAAATATCGAACAAGAGAAGCTATTAATAATAATGCCTACTGCGGTCTTATAAGGTTAACCAAGTCATTGAACCCTATATATTGTTTAAGCTAAATATTGTTTAAGTTTAAGATGTTAAACGTGTGAATGATAGCACTCAAACCATTGGTGATTTACAAGTCAACTTTTTTATACAGTATGATGATATTAAGATGAATTATGCTCATCTTTTAATGAATTTATATCGTTTTACTCATCTTTGTGTTCGCGCTTAAATACACCCATTGAGAAATATTAACTTTTTAGATTTGGGTGGCGGATCATCATGAGTACTCAGTTTACATGTTCAATTAAACGCATTCGTTTTGACGGGAACTATCAACCAGCGGACAATACACGTTTAACGACTAACTTTGCCAACTTGGCGCGTGGTGAGCGCCGTGAAGAAAATCTTCGCCGTACTTTGGCGATGATCAATAACCGCTTTAACAGTCTAGCAAGTGCAGATAATCCAAAAGGTGATCGCTATTCACTGGAAATTGACATTATTTCTGCTGAACTTGATGTTGAGGGTAATGGACAAACTTTCCCGTTTATCGAAATGCTAAAAAGCACCATCATCGACCATAAAACCAATCAACGTTTGGAAGGCATGATTGGCAATAGCTTTTCATCGTATGTACGTGATTATGACTTTAGTGTGGTATTGCCTGCATTGGGTTGTGGCGTAGATGAAAAACCTGAAGAATTTGGTGATTTACATGGCAAGCTTTATCAACATTTAGTCAATTCGAACGTTTTTAAGGCAGAGTTTAAAAAGCAACCTGTGATCTGTTTAAGTGTTTCGACGTCAAAAACGTATTTCCGTACCGCAAATGTACATCCAGTACTGGGTGTGGAATATACCCATGATGAATCTTCACGTACCGATGAATACTTTGCCAAAATGGGCTTACGCGTGCGTTATTTCAAACCTGAACATGGTAATGCACCTTTAGCATTCTATTTTGCTGGCGATTTATTGCGTGATTACACCGATTTTGAGTTGATCAGTGCAATTGCAACAATGGAAAGCTTCCAACGGATCTATCGTCCTGAAATTTACAACACCAATTCGCCTGCAGGCGTGGTCTATCAACCCAGCTTGAACTATGCAGATTATTCATTAACACGTGTTGTATATGATCGTGTTGAACGGGGTCAATTGGCGGTGAAACAGGGTAAATGGACAGAAGAAAACTTCATTAAGCCTTATAAAGAGATTCTTGAGGCATGGGCTGCCAACTTTACTGTAAATACTGCTGATCAAAATCAAGCGGCATAAGATATCAGCGTGATTTAAAGATTTACGAATTTAGACAGAGAAGATTAGACATGGCGCTTTTAAAACCAAAAATTTTACTCCCAACCTCTACAGCAGGCAGTTTACCCAAACCATCTTGGCTGGCTGAACCTGAAAAATTATGGTCAGCGTGGAAACTCGAGGGGGATGAACTTTTAGAAGCAAAAAAAGATGCTTTACGTTTGTCACTTCAAGAACAAGTGCATGCAGGGATTGATATTGTGTCTGATGGTGAGCAAACCCGTCAGCACTTTGTGACGACCTTTATTGAACACCTTGAAGGGGTTGATTTTGAGAAGCGTGAAACTATGCGCATTCGCAATCGTTATGATGCCAGTGTGCCAAGTGTAGTGGGGGAAGTGTCTCGTAAACAAGCGGTCTTTGTTGAAGATGCAAAATTCTTACGTAGCCAAACCGATCAACCGATTAAATGGGCATTACCGGGTCCGATGACCATGATTGATACGCTTTATGATGGTCATTACAAAAGCCGTGAAAAATTGGCTTGGGAATTTGCAAAAATTCTGAATCAAGAGGCTTTAGAGTTACAAGCTGCTGGCGTCGACATTATTCAGTTTGATGAACCTGCGTTTAACGTCTTCTTTGATGAAGTCAATGACTGGGGCGTGGCCACTTTAGAGCGTGCGCTTGAAGGACTTAAATGTGAAACTGCGGTACACATTTGCTATGGTTATGGGATTAAAGCCAATACCGATTGGAAAAAGACCTTAGGTAATGAATGGCGTCAATACGAACAGGCATTCCCTAAACTACAGCAATCAAAGCTGGATATTATCTCGCTTGAATGTCAAAACTCACGCGTACCGATGGATTTAATCGAACTCATCCGCGGTAAAAAAGTCATGGTCGGTGCAATTGATGTGGCGACCAATCAAATTGAAACACCTGAAGAGGTTGCAAATACTTTACGTAAAGCCTTGCAATTTGTCGATGCGGATAAACTTTATCCTTCAACCAACTGTGGTATGGCGCCACTTGCACGCGGTGTTGCCCGTGCTAAGCTCAATGCCTTAAGTGCCGGTGCAGAGATTATTCGTCAAGAACTCGCTGCGTAGTAAGACTGGTTTTAAAATGATTTAAGGGTAAGATCATTACCCTTTATTTGCATAAAAATCGAAATACTCGATTTAGGATAAATGAGATGATTGAATCAACCGACTTTAGAAATGCAATGTCATTGCTCACCACCGCAGTCAATGTGATCACCACAGAAGGTGAGGCGGGTCTTCATGGTTTTACCGCATCTGCTGTGTGTAGCGTGACAGATAGCCCCCCGACATTATTGGTCTGTATGAATCAATCTTCTCGTTCACATGCACATTTTGTTGATAATAAAATATTAAGTGTCAATGTATTGGGGGCACAGCATGAAAAAATCTCGAACGCCTTTGCATCAAGTAAGTTGAGTGCTGAAGAGCGTTTTAAACTGGGATCTTGGACCACATTAGAAACAGGCTCGCCTGTTCTAGAAGATGCACTCGTTAGCTTCGACTGTGAGATTGAACAAATTCAGAAAGTTGGCACGCATAGTGTGTTTATGTGCCGTGTGGTTGCAATCAAGCAAAGTCAGCAAGATGAAAGCTTGGTTTATTTTAATCGTGCGTATCATCAAGTGGGTCAAGTCGAAATCGCCTAAGCATTTGATTCAACTCTTATCGTATTCAGCATCACATTCATCTCAAATTATGAAGTAAATATTCTGTGGAACTCATTATATTCTTAGCCATTGGTGCACTTGCAGGATTTGCTGCAGGGCTCTTTGGCGTTGGCGGGGGAACCATTATTGTCCCGCTCTTGTTTATTGTCTTTACTCAAATGGAGTATAACCGAGATGTGATTATGCACCTCGCATTAGGCACATCACTTGCAACGATTGTTGTCACATCAATCAGCTCACTGATGGCACATCATAAAAATGGCGCCGTGATTTGGCCTGTATTTAAAAACTTAGCTGTGCCAATGGCGATGGGCTGTTTTGCAGGTGCGGGTATTGCAGGCTGGTTATCAGGCTTACATTTACAATTGATAGTCGGTTTATTTTTGATTTGGGTCGCTTACACCATGTTTACGGGTGCAAATAAAGTGGTTGATCCAAGTAAAACTTTACCTTCTAAACCGAAGCAAATGCTTGCAGGTGGCGTGATTGGTGTGGCCTCGGCAATCTTTGGAATTGGTGGTGGCAGTATCACAGTACCTTACTTAACTCGTTATGGTATGGTGATGCAAAAAGCAGTTGGCACATCGGCAGCGTGTGGTTTACCGATTGCGATTGCAGGTGCACTTGGCTTTATGATTTTTGGTATGCAAAATGAAGTAAATATACCAAATACCATTGGCTTTGTTCATATTTATGCATTTATTGGCATCAGTGTGATGAGTTTTATTACTGCTAAACTCGGTGCTAAAACTGCACATGCTTTATCACCTGCAATGCTTAAAAAATGCTTTGCTGTTTTATTGGTGATTGTGGGAAGTTTTTTCCTGATCAAGGGATTGATCTAGTCAATATATGATTCATTTTGGATAAAAGCTCACTTATGTGGGCTTTTGTTTTTGATAAATAATCATCTACATTCCGATTAACAGATGAGTAGTAATCTTAATTCACCTTGCTCAATCGGTGCACGGTGTACACAAGGTAATACCTGTTGTGTGGGGTGATCTACAGCCAATCGCCAAAGATGACCAACACCAAGATTAATAGGTTGAGCATTAGACTTGGGCTGATAATGCAGATCAAAAAAATATTCCTTTAAAAAATCATCAAATGTAGCATCTGATCCGTCATACAACGCTTTCAATTTGGCTCTAATTTCAGGGATTAAAATCTTTTGATCAACTTGATCATTCGAGATAATGTCACTTGATGCGCCGTAGTACGTACATAGAAATGTATCCGTTTCAATAGGCGAGCGGTCAACGTGAAAGGAATAGACATCAGTTGAAATAAAATCGAGTTCGTCATCACGCTCATAGTGCTTGAGCAAATTTAAAGAGGGCAATGCGCCGTAATCGGTCAATCGTTCGATATCATCTAAAATAATTGTTCTAGCAAGATCTCCATCTTTTGAGAGTTTTAAAGCTTTAAGATCTGCGGTTGATACTTCTGTAATATTTTCTTCTAATACGAGTTTATTAACAATTTCTTTAAAGTCACCAAACAAATGTCGATGCCAACACAGCGCATTCGTATTTCCTTTAAAACGTGAATGGATAAGGTCTTGAAAATCTGTAACCAATCCAATTTGATCCATGTCTGAAAAAACGTTATGCATAACAATAATAAGGGTGCAAAGAATACCTTATCATACAGATAAGAGATTGAATAATGAGAACACTAAAATCATAACTTATAAAATATTGAGTTCATGACCTTAGCTATGAATACATGTTTTCCTAAGGAGATGTCTTAGCAATAAACTAAATTAAATAAGGGATTGGTTTTGATGGCTACGATTTTTGTTTCGCTTTTTGGCGCAAGACATATAGATATAAACTTTCAACTTTTTCACGCGCCCATGGTGTAGTACGTAAGAATCGTAAAGATGATTTAACACTTGGATCTATACAAAAGCATCTAATTTCAATTTTATGACTCAAGCCTTCAAAGCCACCGTAGTAATCTAGTAACTCATCCAAAATGTCTGCAAGTTTTTTGCCGTGTAAGGGATCATTAGAAGTATTCATATAGATAAACAATATTTTTGGGAGGCTACCATTATAACCTGCGTAGGTACTTATGGTATATCTTATTTGACTTATGTTCACCTAAAGTTCACTTCATAATTTTTTAGATATTTAATTAATAATAAATCCAAATATTTACCTCAATAAAATTCGTGATTTTGTTTGTACAAGTTCATGAACTTAGTTCGAAAAGAGATTGCATTACCTTTTATAGGGTAAGTTTTATTCCTTTATGTTCTGCCTAGATGAGTTTTCCGAAATTTAAATGATCAAACGCTCTTTATACTTTCAATTAGAAGTTTGGATTGGTCGTAGGTTAAAAAGGATGTTGCCAAAATCAGAAAATGATTCATCCGTTGGTGTCGTCGAAAAAGGCTCTGAAGTAGATGCTGTACTTGAAACGCGTGCAATCCATGAGCTTTTCCAAAAATGGAATGAACAAGCCGCACCTCTAAACGTGCCTGTGACTGAAGATAAAATCTTGATGCTTCTTTCTGATACCAAATCTCAAGAAGCACCGCATTGGATGGTACGGTAAAGGCATCCAAACCCGTATGCGTATTGGCACAGATGACGAACCAAAAGCTAACTTTACCCTAGGTTAACCCGAATCGCGGATAAAGATTTTTCTTTAAAATCATAAGCTCAATGTAATTTTATGATTATTTTTTAGTGTTATCAGACCAAAGAATAGACTTTTTTATGCTCAAAGTGATGGATAAGTCTCAAGATGAATAATCTCATTTCTTTAAGCAGGATTCGGGTTAGGTTAAGAACGACATGCCACATACATGATCTTTGTTGAAGACTGTCGTGATGACTTAGCTAGGCATCTTATTTCTCAATTCAACCTATGTAAAGATGCTGATCCACAGCATTACGGCAGCGGGATCAAAAAGCTTTTGCAAATTAATCCTGTTAAACATAAAGCCTGCAGCCGTAATATAAGGTGCAGGTTAGAAATTCTTTGAAACCGTTGTGTTCATTGTAAAACCTGTGACATCAAAGATGCATCTCTGAATATCACCTGGGTAGTGCCGGAAGGTGCTGGTGGTCCGAACTATCCAAATATGTAATTTGGATAATTCTTGAGAAGGAATACTTCTCATACCCATTCATGTAAAAGTTATATAACTTTTCATTTATTTTTTTAGGTAAAACAGTCTCCTAGGAGGCTGTTTTTATAACTCATATACCTATGAGTTTTTTGCAATTAATGCGAAATACAAAAATGTATGCTGTAACGCATCTAGTCATGAATCCAATACTGATTCTACGACTTATTGATGAGCCTGTTCTTTCGGACGAAGAATATTTATTGCATATACTGTGCTTTTACAACAGGAGGTTGATATGCGCGATATTCCACCATTAAATGCCTTACGTACATTTGAATGTGTTGCTAGACACAAAAGTTTTACAAAGGCTGCAGATGAGTTATACGTCAGTCAATCTGCTGTTAGTCGTCAAATTACCTTAATTGAAGAATATCTAGGAATTGAATTTTTTAAACGAGAACGCTCCGGAATCAGCCTGACAGAAGCAGGTATGAAATACTATGCAGAGATTGGACCTGCTTTTAATAAAATCGCTATTGCCACTCGTGGTATGAGTTCTTACCGTAAAAACAATGACATTGCATTACGTGTGTACTCAACTTTTGCAGCTAAATGGCTGGTTAGACGCTTACAAAAGCTACATGCGGATAATCCTAAACTAAGAGTCAACATTAAGACCGCAGTCGCTCCAGTCGATTTTGCAATTGAAAATGTAGATGCTGCAATCCAGTTTGGAGATGGAAATTGGCCCGATGTTGATAGCTTTTTTTTGTGTAGTGATGAAATCAGACCTGTATGTAGCCCATCATTGATCAGCCATTTAACTCGTCCGCCAGCACCACAGGACGTAAATAAGTATAAGCTTATACATTCTAACTATAGAAAATTAGACTGGACAGAGTGGTTAGCCGCACAGAATATAGAAAGTGCCGAAACAGACCAGTTTATCTTGCCAAATTCGCTTTTGGCCTACCATGCAGCCATTGATGGAATAGGTATTGCAATGGCACAAACCAAATTTGTAGAACAGGAAATTGAAAATGGTAGTTTGGTTTATTTCTCAGATTATGTGCTGAAACGGGATTTAGGTTATTACCTTGTTGTGCCACAAAATTCACCAAAATTAGAAAAAATTACTGAAATAAGGGATTGGTTGATCAAAGAACTTAATTAAAAGGATGTAAATAATTCATGACAACAATCATAGAAAAATATGCCGAATATGCTGCATTAGAAGCAAAACGAGATCTTTCTGCTGAGACACTTCATCATTCGAAAAGGGCTGTACTTGACTGGTTTTCGGCTTTATATCCAGGAATGGTCAGTGAGGTGGGGACAAGAATGATTGCCACTTTTGAAGAAGAATTGGGCGTGGGGAAGAGTCGACTTCCAAGCTTAAACAAAACTACTTTTTCTTCTTCAGCTGCTTGGATATTAGGTACAACATCACATGCAATCGAATTTGACGACATTTTTAGAGACGCAGTTTACCATCCTGGAGTACCTGTGATTAGTGCAGCGCTTGCCATTGCTGATGAATATGATCGTAGCGGTTTAGATTTCTTAAAAGCTGTAGTAGTAGGTTATGAGGTCTCAACCCGCTTAGGTGCAGCAGTACAGCCTTCGCATTATTCTTATTTCCATACCACAGGTACAGTAGGTGCTATTGGTAGTGCAGCAGCTTCAGCATTTTTAATTAATCCACATGATCCAGATATATTTGCTCATGCTGTAGCAACAGCAACCACGTTTGCTTCAGGCTTACAACAAGCTTTCCGATCTGATGCTATGACAAAGGCTTTACATGGTGGTCACGCTGCTTCAATTGGAATTACAGCAGCTAAGTCTGCTGCTAAAGGTATTACTGGAGCTTTAGATATTCTGGAAGGTGAAGTAGGATTTGGTGCTGCATTATCTAAAAATCCCGATTGGGATAAAGCTGTAGCTGGGCTAGGTGTTGATTATAATATATGTAAAATGACACAGAAAAATCATGGTTGTTGTGGGCATACATTTGCTGCTGTCGATGGTGCGATTGCTATCCGTCAAACTCTTTTGAAAAGAAGCATACCTCTTTCCGAAATTGAAAAAATTACCGTTCAAACCTATCAAACTGCATTAGATGTGACTGGTAATTTTAGTCCTAAATCTGCATTCCAATGCCGTTTCAGCTTACCTTATGTCGTGTCTCATGGTTTGCTGCATGGTAGCGTTCGTTTAAATGCTTTTGTAGATGAGCAAATGGCATCACTAGAAACACGTGAATTAATGAAAAAACTTACTTTGGAAAATGACGAAGAATTAACGTCTAAATTTCCAAATCAACGTGCTGCCAAAGTCAAAATCAGGTTGAAAGATGGCCAATCCTTTGAGCATTTCTCACCATGTCGTAAGGGTGATCCTGAAGCACCGTTGACAGATGAAGAGTTAGATCACAAATTTTTTGAACTGGTGGATGGTGTGATCACAACAAAGCAGGCGAAAAAACTCAGAGATCAAATTTGGACTTTAGACCAATTACTGGTAAAAAATTTGAAAGTCTAAAATAGTAAAAATAAAAAGGAGGATTTAATCCTCCTTTTTATTTTTACTTAACTAGCTATTCTAACTGTCTTAATCTTCAAGAATTCATGAATTCCTTCGGCACCGCCTTCAGTACCTAAACCACTGTCTTTCACACCACCAAAAGGTGTTTCAGGCAATGAAGCTTGCCAGTCATTAATGGTTATTACGCCACTTTCAATTTCACTACTGATTTTCTGAATGTAATTAAAGTTACTGGTAAAAGCATAAGAGGCTAAACCAAAAGGAAGTCGATTAGCTTCAGCCAGAGCTTCGTCTAAATCAGTAAATGATCTTAAAATTGCAATTGGACCAAAAGGCTCAATATGATTTACATCAACATCCAAATTTGGTTGAATAATCACAGTGGGTGCATAAAAATTACCAGATAAATCTTCTAATCTGTGTCCACCAACTGGAATTTGCGCATCTAGTCCACGTGCATTTTCTACGAGTTTTTCGATCGCAGCCAAACGTCGCGTATTTTTCAATGGACCCATTTGGGTTTGTTCATCGAATGGACTTCCCACTTTGATTTGTTTCGCATAGCCTGTAAATTTCTCACAAAAATCAGCAAAAATAGATTCGTGAATTAAAAATCGAGTAGGGGACGTACACACTTGTCCTGCATTTCTATATTTTGCAGCAACAGCAGCTTTTGCAACTTGATCAACATCCACATCTTCACAGATGATGACGGGTGCATGACCACCCAATTCTAGGGTTAGCTTCTTTAGATGTTTAGACGCTTTTTCAGCCAAGGATTTACCAATCGAGGTCGCACCCGTAAATGTTATCATCGCAACATCTGTAGATTCACATAAGAGATTTGAAATTTCTTCAGGATTGCCAAATACCATATTGACTAGCCCTTTAGGAAAGTCTAGCTCATTCATAATTTCTGCAATCTTGAGAGCAACACCTGCAGTTTCTTCAGATGGTTTAATCACTATTGAACAGCCAGCAGCAAGGGCAGCACTGATTTTACGGGCAGGTGTAATGGCAGGCGCATTCCAACCTGAAAATGCAGCCACTACGCCTACAGGCTCATAAATAACGGTTTGTTTCATATTTAAAGTGCGTGATGGAATCGTTTTGCCATAGATCCGCCGCGCTTCTTCGCTTGCCCATTCAAACATCTCAGCAGCAGTTTGAACTTCCTTTTTCGCCTCAGCTAAAGGTTTACCCAGCTCTAAAGAGATTTGTTTGGCAAGATCATCTATTCGCGCATACATGAGATTTGCGATTTGACGAATTTTGACTGAGCGATCATAGGCTGAGGTTTTTGCCCAAACTTTATACGCTTGCAGAGCAGATTGAATTGCCTCTTCGATATCTTGTGCAGAAGTAAATTGAAGCGTTCCCAAAATTTCTGCAGTTGATGGATTGATCACTTCATAATTTATTTCAGATGAACCTTGACGGAATTCCCCTGAAATATACTGACTATATTGCATAACTTATGGCTCTATAAAATGAGTATTTCAAAGGATTAAAGACGAATTTTCTCGATATTATTTGCTTCAGCCCAGAAGTCAGTCATCGATGAAGTATCTTGACCATCCTTGCCCACATGACGTGCAAGTTGGAACATGTTTCGTACTAGATTACCTACAGGAAGAGAAATGCCAGTAGATTGGGCTGCTTGACACGCAAGGGTAAGGTCTTTAAATCCTAGTGCAATATCAAAGCCTGGGCTTAAGTCGCCCTTGAGGACTTTGACAGGCCATTTTTCTTTGAGTTGACCATTTGATGCCGTAGTTCCTGTCAATACATCAAAGGTTTTTTGCGCATCTAAGCCCAAACCTTGTGCAAGGACTAAGGCTTCTGAATTCAGCTGACAATAGCAAAGTACCATTAAGTTATTAATCAACTTCATACGAGTACCTGCACCTGGTTCGCCACAATGTAGAACTGTTGTACCCATTTTGAGAAGTAGTTCTTGTAGTTCGGCTAAATCGGTTTCTTTTGCGCCTAACATAAAGAGTGATTGACCGAGATCGGCATGGGCTGCAAGACGACCAACAGGTGCATCAGCAAATTTAATATTCTTTTCTTGGGCGTGTTGATAAAGTAAGTCAACTGTTTCAGTATCTATCGTACTGAGTTCAATTAAATATTTACCTGAAGAAAGATTGGCCAATACTCCATCGTCTCCTAGAATCACTTCTTTAGATTGCTTAGGACCTGGTAACATTGTAATGACTACATCAGATTTTTTGGCAATCTCTTGGATACTCATCTCCTTTTGACCACCCAATTCAATAAATTTTTCAATTTGATTTGGATTTAAATCGAAAGCAGTGACCTCTAAACCATTTTTGACTAAATGAGAGGCTAGCGGAAAGCCCATACGTCCTAGACCAATAAATCCAATTTTCATAATTCTTCCCTTTGATTTCAAAATACTATTTCCCACCAATCATAATTTCTCATATTTAACATGCAATAGGTATTAACCATTTGGAATACCACGATGAGTTTATGTAAAACTTTTGCATCTTCATGTCATGTATAAATGGATGCTAGTCAGTCTCTACACAATCAAATGACTTATTTAAAAGTAGATTTAAAAGGAAAAAAGGATGATTCCTCAGTATGAAGTTTATGCAATCAAATATGCTGGTGTGACCAAAAAAGAATCAGATAATTTTATTTATAATGATCAACATGATATCGACATGGATTTAGATTTCTTTATTTGGGTGATTAAGCATCAAGATAAAGTCTGGCTGGTCGATTTGGGTTTTGGTATTGAAGAGGCGAAACGCCGGAACAGAAAACTCATACATACGATTGATAAAGCACTGCAGCTGATTCACATTGATTATTTGAACATTGAGCATGTCATCATTACACATATGCATTTTGATCATGTGGGAAATTTAGAATATTTTCCTCAAGCAAAATTTTATTTGCAAGATGCTGAAATGAATTTTGCAACAGGTCGGTATATGTGTCATGCCTGTATAGCACAACCTTTTAATGTTCAAGATGTGATGCAAATGGTGAACAATGTTTATCAAGGGAAGGTGATTTTTATAAATGGATTTAAGGAAATAGCGCCTGGAATCAGTTTACATAAGGTGGGTGGGCATACTGGTGGACTACAAGTCGTTAGAGTGCATACAGAGCGTGGTTGGGTTGTACTGGCATCAGACGCTTCACATTTTTATCGAAATAAAATGGAAAAAAATCCTTATCCTATTGTTTTTAATATCGGTGAGATGATGGAGGGCTTTGATCTATTAGATGAGCTCGCGAGTTCTTCAGATCATATTATTCCAGGCCATGATCCGGATGTTTTAAAACATTATCCTCATAGTGACTTATCTCTTTCTGCTCATGTTGCAGTCCTCCATCAGGCACCCAAAAACGCTGTTTAAATGCTAATTTTTGAGCAAAAAGCAATGTCAATGATATCGCTTGTTGGTTTAAATAACTCATCACATGATGAGTTATTGGTCAATATTAAATTATCAATTCTTATATATTTTTCACTTATGAAGGGCTCTTTTAGCCAGTAATTGGTGAGACTTATAAAAGGATTTTATATGGAAAACCCAGTAACTTTAAATACTCAACTTGAATGTATCGACGAGCAGGAAAAACAAAAATTATTAAATAAAATTCTATGGAAAATTATGCCCATACTTTTTTTGGCGTATATGTTTTCATTTCTAGACCGCGTAAATATTGGTTATGCAAAGTTACAAATGCAGGACTATATTGGATTTACAGATATTCAATATGCCTATGCAGCTGGTATTTTCTTTATTGGTTATGCACTTTTTGAAATTCCAAGTAACTTATTGATGGATAAAGTGGGAGCAAGAAAAACCCTCGCTCGAATTATGGTGCTATGGGGGCTTGCATCTGCCGCAACTTTATTTATAACAACGGTCAATCAACTGTATTTAATCCGATTTTTATTGGGAATTTTTGAGGCCGGTTTTTATCCTGGTGTCTTTTTATATTTTAGTTATTGGTTTCCTAGTTATATGCGAGGTCGCGTAGCAGCAATCATACTCGCAGGTTCGTTAGTAGCACCAATTATTGGTGGACCAATTTCAGGGATTATTATGACTGAAATGGATGGATTCTGGGGCTGGTTTGGTTGGCAATGGATGTTTCTTCTAGAAGCTTTACCCATTATTTTTATTGGTATTTTTTGCTTTTTCTATCTTTCAGACAAACCAAGTACTTCTAAATGGCTGAGCAATAAAGAAAGACAGATGCATCACAAAATTATGCAACTCGACCGAGGTACTCAAGACTCGCAAAGTGATGAAAAATCAGCACATTCAATGTCGAATATTCTCAGCTGTATTTCGGATGCACGAATCTATTTGCTCGCATTTTTAGCATTTGCAACCTACTGTGGAAATTATGGTTTTAGTTTCTGGTTACCCACCATGATTAGAGATATGGGCGTCACCAATATTGCTCATATTTCATTTTATGCAGTCATACCATTCTCATTGGGTGCGATAGGATTATTTCTGATTACAAGAAGTTCTGATAAACGTAGAGAGCGACGTTGGCATTATGTGCTTTCCATGGTATTGGCAAGTTTTATGCTAGTGCTGGCTGCATATTGGCAAGGGAGTATGCTGATTCGTTTAATTATTTTAGGATTGGCAAGTTTTGGATTTATGGGAGGCATGGCTTTAGCATGGACTCTACCTACAGGTTATCTAGATGGAAAAACCGCACCTGTTGGGATCGCATTGGTGAGTACACTGGCAACGACAGCAGGATATTTCGCACCTTGGATCATGGGCGTGATGCGTGAGAGTTTTGGGAGTAATCAAGCTGCACTGGTCAGTATTGCTATTGTGATGCTGATCGCAGCACTACTCATGCTCTGGGTTGTACCAGACAAAGCTGTCCATGTTAGTGACAAATAGTCAAAACGTACATATGTATGAATGATCTAAAATGTGAAAATTGATTTTATTGAATCTATTCAATTTCAAATGAATAATGTAAATGGGAGCAATCTGCTTCCATTTTTTCATTTGAAACTTGAGCTTTCATGAAAACCTATTTTTAGCCTTCGAAACCACCCGAAAAACCATCTGATCAGGATGAATACTCAATACTCTTTTAGTTTTTTCCTATTTGTGAAATTTTCATGAGTCGATGATTTATGTGAAAACTTGAGCATAAAATGATCCTTATTATTTCTTATGTTAGAACATAAGGAAGTTTAAGGAATGGATTTTAATTTAACGGAAGAACAAAACGCATTTGCAGATTCAGTACGCAAATTTGCACAAAAGGAATTAGCAGATGGCGCACTGGAACGTGCCCACTCACACGACTATCCTTGGGAAATCGCAGCTAAATTGGCTGAGATGGGCTTAATCGGTATTACGGTCAAAGAAGAAGATGGTGGAATCGGTGGCTCTTTAATGGATGCCGTGATTGCCATTCAAGAATTGGCACTGGTTTGCCCGAAAAGCGCTGATGTGGTTCAAGCGGGTAACTTTGGTGCAATCCGTACCTTCGCAGAATATGCTTCACCTTACCTGAAAGAAAAATATCTTCCTGACCTACTGGCAGGTAAAAAACTGCTTGCGCTAGGAATGAGTGAACCCGGTGCGGGTTCTTCAGTGACCGAACTGAAAACTTCAGCAGTAGAAGATGGCGATCACTACATTATCAATGGTTCTAAAGTCTTTTCTACTCACAGCCCACACGCTGATACCTTCCTGATCTATGTCCGTTTTGGTGAAGGTTTAGATGGGATCGGTTCAGTGATGGTTGATCGTGGCACACCAGGTTTTGAAGTGGGACAGCCTTCAGCATTTATGAGCGGTGAAGAGTGGTGCCAACTGTACTTTGATAACTGTCGTATTCCGAAAGAAAACGTATTGCTTGGACCAGGTGGATTTAAAAAACAAATTTCAGGTTTCAATGTTGAACGTATTGGTAATGCATCACGTGCCTTAGCGTTAGGCCGTCATGCTTTTAATGTAGCGCGTCAACACTGCTTAGATCGTGAGCAGTTTGGTAAAGCATTATGTGAATTCCAAGGCTTGCAATGGAAGTTTGCAGAAATGGCATTGAAGCTAGAAAGTTCACAATTATTACTTTACCGTGCTGCGATTAATTCCGATGGTGGTCTGCCATCAGCCTATGAGACGAGCATTGCGAAACTGTCATGCAACTTAACAGGTTGGGAGGTATCGAATGAAGCACTGCAAGCAATGGGTGGTTATGGGTATTCAACTGAATCACTGGTGGAGTACTGCGTCAAACGTACCCGAGGTTGGATGATCGCGGGTGGTTCGATTGAAGTATTGAAAAACCGAATTGCAGAAGATGTATTTGGTCGTCGTTTTAATCAACGAGCGAAATGAAGCTTGTTGATTACCAAATAAAAAATTAAATTATGCGTTGCAAAGGATATGAATTATGCATATGGAAAATACTGCAGGAAGTGCAGAAGGTAATAAAAAGTGGAAACTTGCGTTTATATTATGTTTTTTAGCCTTGGTCGTTGATGGCGCAGACGTAATGATGCTGTCACTCAGTTTAAAAAGTATCAAAGATGACTTTGGTCTGACTGGGGTTGAAGCTGGAATGCTCGGAAGTGTCACCATCCTTGGTATGGGATTGGGAGGTATTTTCGGGGGGTGGTGTAGTGATAAATTTGGTCGTGTAAAAGCGATTGCAGCGAGTGTTCTGTTATTTTCAGTACTTACTGCTTTATTGAGTTTTACTCAAAATGTTTGGCAATTCGGTATTTTACGTTTTATTTCAGGTGTTGGTCTAGGTACTGTGTATATTGTATCCGCAGGTTTGATTTCTGAATATGTACCAACCAAACACAGAACGACAATTATTGCCACCTTACAAACAGGTTGGACTTTTGGTTATATTGTTGCATCACTGATGGCAGGAGCAATTATTCCTGATCATGGTTGGCGCTTAATGTTCTTATTAAGTGGTTCAGCTATTATTCTATCATTCCTTTTATATTACCTGGTGCCAGAATCTGAATCATGGCAGGCGGAAAGAGATCGTAAACTTTTAGCTAAAAAAGATAATCCACAAGATTCATCATTTGGGTTTAAGCTGATTTTTAAAGATAAAGCTGTCTTTAAAGTTCTGTTACTGTGGATTTCTGCAAGTATGCTACTTCATTTAGGTTATAACGGTGTGAACCATTGGATGCCAACCTATATTGAAACAGAAATGGGTCTTAACTATAAATCAATGACTTATTATATGATTGCCAGTTATAGTGCAATGGTATTCGGTAAGATCAGTGCAGGTATTATTTCAGATAAATTTGGTCGTCGATTTGCATTCATGTTTGGTTGTATTGCGACAGCAGTTTGTTTAGTGTCCATCGTCATGTTTGCAAATCCTAGCAATATTATTTATTTCTTGGCACTTTTCGGATTTTTATATGGCATCCCGTTTGGTGTGTATGCAACATTTATGAGCGAAAGCTTCCCAACTGCAGCGCGTGGTACAGCTATGGGTACAGCACATAATATGGGTCGTATTGGTTCGGCTACTGCACCTATCTTAGTCGGTGCAATTGCAGCGAGTGAATCTATTGGATTTGGTTTCTTAATCCTAGGATTCTTCTATCTAATTAGTATTTTACCAATTATATTTATTCGTGAAAAAATGTTTGATCCATCAGCAAAGGCAGCTATAGAGCCACAGCCAGTAAAATAGTCTAAAAAATAAAAAAAGCGCTCTTAAGGGCGCTTTTTTTATTTTACATTTTCTCAAATAAGTCATAGCGTGATGATTTATTTGAAAACACAAGCACAATAAAACGCATATTCTTGAACTATAAAATATGTTGAATATAGAGTTAAAAACATGGATTTTAATTTAACGGAAGAACAAAACGCATTTGCAGATTCAGTACGCAAATTTGCACAAAAGGAATTAGCAGAAGGCGCATTAGAACGCGCCCACTCACACGACTATCCTTGGGAAATTGCAGCTAAATTAGCTGAGATGGGCTTAATTGGTATTACCGTCAAAGAAGAAGATGGTGGAATCGGTGGCTCTTTAATGGATGCTGTTATTGCCATTCAAGAATTGGCACTGGTTTGCCCTAAAAGCGCTGATGTGGTTCAAGCGGGGAACTTTGGTGCAATCCGTACCTTCGCAGAATATGCTTCACCTTATCTGAAAGAAAAATATCTTCCTGACCTATTGGCAGGCAAAAAATTGCTTGCGCTAGGGATGAGTGAACCCGGTGCGGGTTCTTCAGTGACTGAACTTAAAACGTCAGCAGTAGAAGATGGCGATCACTACATTATCAATGGTTCTAAAGTCTTTTCTACTCACAGCCCACACGCTGATACCTTCCTGATTTATGTTCGCTTTGGTGAAGGTTTAGATGGGATCGGTTCAGTGATGGTTGATCGTGGCACACTAGGTTTTGAAGTCGGTCAGCCTTCAGCATTTATGAGCGGTGAAGAGTGGTGCCAACTGTACTTTGATCAGTGCCGTATTCCAAAAGAAAACGTCTTGCTTGGGCCTGGCGGCTTTAAAAAACAGATTTCAGGTTTCAACGTTGAACGTATTGGTAATGCATCACGTGCCTTAGCGTTAGGCCGTCATGCTTTTAATGTTGCACGTCAGCACTGCTTAGATCGTGAACAATTCGGCAAAGCCTTATGCGAATTCCAAGGCTTGCAATGGAAGTTTGCAGAAATGGCTTTGAAGCTAGAAAGTTCACAACTCCTACTTTATCGTGCTGCGATTAATTCCGATGGTGGTCTGCCATCAGCCTATGAGACGAGCATTGCGAAGCTGTCATGCAACTTAACAGGTTGGGAAGTCTCGAATGAAGCACTGCAAGCGATGGGTGGCTATGGGTATTCAACTGAATCACTGGTGGAGTACTGCGTCAAACGTACCCGAGGTTGGATGATCGCGGGTGGTTCGATTGAAGTATTAAAGAACCGAATTGCAGAAGATGTATTTGGTCGTCGTTTTAATCAACGCGCGAAGTAAATTAAAAGGATTTAGAGATATGAATTCCATGGTTAAAAGTAATAAAACGCTTTCAAATGCCTTATTGAAACCTAAGACCATAGCGTTGGTGGGTATTTCAGATGACATCAGCAAAACAGCTGGCCGACCTTTGCACTTTTTAAGAAATGCCGGCTATAAAGGCACAATTTACTGTATTAACCCACGTCGTGAGACCGTGCAGGGTGAAAAAGCCTATCCATCTCTTTCAGCATTACCCGAAGTTCCAGAGCATGTTTATGTATTAACAGCAGCAGATTTGGCACTTGAAGCTGTGGAAGAATGTGGCAAATTGGGTGTGCCTGTTGTGACCCTCATTGCGAGTGGCTTTAGTGAGGCTGGACATGAAGGTATTGAGCGTGAAAATAAATTAAGTGAAATAAAAGCAAAATATCAAACACGCATTTTAGGTCCATCAAGCTTAGGCTTAGTCAACTTATATGAAGACCTATTTTTAACGGCAAATGCCGCTTTTGCTGAGCCAGGTTTGCCTAAAGGCAATATCTTTTGTGCTTCACACAGTGGCAGTATGATTGGCTCTTTAACTTCCCGTGGTCGTAACCATCATACCGGCTTCTATGGATTGGTATCAGTGGGCGGTGAAGTTGATCTAAGCGTGGGTGAAATCTGCTTAGCAACATTAGATAACCCTGATATTCACGGTTACATGCTGTTCTTGGAATCCATGCGCCATGCGGAGAAATTGCGTGAATTTGCAGTGAAAGCAGCGGAATTGAATCGTCCTGTGGTGGTGTTCAAGCTTGGCCGTTCACAAGTGGCAGCAGATCTAGCTGTTTCTCACACGGGTTCTATGGCAGGTGAAGATGCAGTTGCAGAAGCATTCTTTAAGGATTGTGGTATTGCACGTGTCGAAACCCTAGACGGGTTTCTCAATGCAATTCCTCTACTCAGCAAAGTTCCACCACAAGCAGCCAACAATAAACAGGTTAATGTCGGTGTACTGACGACGACTGGCGGTGGTGCTGCAATGGTGGTTGACCAACTTGGCATCCGTAATGTTTCAGTGGTGTCACCATCAGAAGAGACGCTTGCTAAACTTAATGCACGTGGTGTAGATGTCCATGCAGGCGGTATTATCGATTTAACGCTAGCGGGCACCAAGTATGAAGTGATGAAAGCTGCGCTAGAAGTACTTGAAGAAGCGCCTGAATTTGATTTGGTGCTGGTCGCTTCAGGTTCTTCAGCTCGTTATCACCCAGACCTTGCAGTGAAACCCATTGTTGACAGTATTGCAACTTACAAAAAACCATTGGTGAGTTTTCTGGTTCCTGATGCACCAGAGGCCTTAAAGCAATTGAAACAGGCGAATGTACCTGCATTTCAATCACCGGAAGCTTGTGCTGATGTTATTAATGCAGCCTTTTCTCGTCGCCAACCCATGCCGATACCAGCGAAGATTAGTCAGCCAGCTGGATCGACAACAGTTACTTTAGATGAAGACTCTGCTTATCAATTATTACGCCCATTAGGCATTCAAAATGCGCCATACCAAGTATTGAATATTGATCAACCGCAAGCACTGGACATTTCATATCCAGTTGTAGTAAAAGTCTTGCATGATCAAATCAGTCATAAAACTGAAGTGGGTGGTGTGATTTTAAATGTACAAAATGACTCAGAGCTTCAAGCCGCGATTAATCAAATTAAGTCCAACGTTGAGAAACATTGCCCAAATTTGACTGTTGAAAAAGTTTTAGTCCAGTCGATGGTGAAAGGTCTTGGTGAAGTCTTAGTTGGTTTTAAACGTGACAAAGACGTGGGTCCAATTGTGATGCTGGCTGCAGGTGGCGTGCTAACTGAACTGTATAAAGACAGTTCAATGCGTTTAGCGCCTGTAACGCTTGATTCAGCATATGAAATGATTGCTGAAGTGAAAGGTATAAAAGCACTCGACGGTTTCCGTGGTAAACAAAAAGGTGATCTGAAAGCGATTGCCGAAACGGTCGTGGCTTTCTCTCAGCTCGCAGTATCTGAGGAATACTATATTGAAGAAGCTGAAATGAATCCACTTATCGTAAATCCACAAGGACAAGGTGTGACAGCAGTGGATGCACTTGTTCATATTCGTAAGGACGCTTAAACCATGACTGAGACTATTCATTTTGAAACTGAGGGATCAATTGCAGTCATCGTGATTGATAATCCGCCTGTAAATACAGGATCTTGGTCTGTGCGTAAAGGTTTGCTTGATGCGGTTGAAAAATTTGCTCAAGATGACACGCTAACAGCCGCTGTCATTATTGGTAAAGACAAAAACTTTATTTCTGGTTCTGACCTTAAGGAGTTTGGCAAACCAATTACTCCGCCAGAGTTGCCTCAAGTTATTGAGGCTATTGAAAAATGCCCCAAACTAGTGATTGCAGCCATTAGCGGTGCAACCTTGGGCGGTGGATATGAACTGGCTTTGGGTTGTGATGCACGTATCGCATCAGAAAATACCATTGTTGGTCTACCTGAAGTAACTTTAGGCATGTTGCCTGGTGCGGGTGGAACACAGCGTCTTCCACGACTTATTGGTATTGGACCAAGTATACAAGTGATTTGTAGTGGAAAACGTTTAAAAGCAGTTGAGGCACTCAAAATTGGAATGATTGATGCAATTGCTGAGGGTGATTTAAGAGCCTTTGCATTAGAATTTGCTAAGACTGCAGGGAAAAATCCTTTAGCGCTCAAAACTGTAGCTAAAGATGAATCTGCTGAACTTGATGCCATTATCAAAAAAGCGTTAAAAGCAGGTAAGTACCGTCCACAAGTACAAGAATCGATTCGCTTAATTAAAGCGACTGCAGAGCAAGAGTTTTACACAACCTTGGCAGAAGAACGTCAAGTATTTCAAAAACTCCGTGTTGCTGATGATGCATTTGCGTTAAGACATTTATTCTTTGCTGAAAATAGTGCAAAAAAAGTGATTAATCTTAAAGATGCACCGCTCAAACCCATTAAAAATGTGGTGATTGTTGGTGCAGGCACTATGGGAACAGGTATTGCGATTTCTGCATTAAAATCTGGCTTTAATGTAAGCGTATATGATTGTTCAAAATCAATATTAGTCAAATGTAAGTCAAATATTGATTTTATATACGAAAAAGATATTCAGTCAGGACGAACGAAAACTGAGCATAGAGATTGTCAGTTAGCACGTTTAGCTTTAACTGATGATGAAATGGTTTTCGAAAATGCTGATTTAGTGATTGAAGCTATATTTGAAAATTTAGAAGCAAAACAAAACCTAATTAAACAAGTCGAAAATATTGCTTCTCCTGAAACAATTATTGCAAGTAATACATCTTATATTGATTTAGATGAAATTGCAGAAGTCAGCTTGAGACCTGAAAATATAGTTGGAATTCACTTCTTTAATCCTGCATACATGATGCGACTTGTAGAAGTTATACATGGTAATCACACATCTCAACAGGTGATTACTACTGCTTTTGCATTTGTACAAAAGCTAAATAAGTTACCTATTATTTGTAAAAACTCTTTTGGCTTCATCGGTAATCGCATTTATGCAGCTTATCGTTATCAATGTGAATTAATGTTAGAAGAAGGCGCATTTCCACATCAAATTGATAATGCAATTGAAAACTATGGTTTCAGCATGGGACCTTTTGCAGTAGGGGATTTGTCTGGTTTAGATATCGCGTGGAATATGAGAAAGGCGAATGCAACCAAACGAAATCCATCTGCACGATATGTTTCTATTCCTGATCAAATTTGTGAATTAGGTAGATTTGGGACCAAAACAGGTGCAGGTTATTACAATTATAACAATGGCCTTAAAGAGGATGATCCACTCATTCATCAGCTCATTATTCAAGCATCAAATGAAAAAGGGATTGAGCGAAAGGTTTTCAACGAAGATGAAATTATCAATCGTATTCTACTGACTATGGCCAATGAAGCTGCATTACTCTTAAGTGAAGGCGTCACCACTCGAATGAATGATATTGATCTCGTCATGGTAAATGGTTTTGGTTTCCCTAAATGGAAGGGTGGACCAGCATATTGGGCGTCTAGGCAGGAATTAAATTATCTGTATAAACAACAAGAAATTTTAGAAAAAAGTACAGGACTAGGGTTTATAAAAGGGGACTTATCCATCTTTAATAAACTTGCTAAAACGGCCTAACTTTTGAGTACCTATTTGCCTGACTTCGGTCAGGCATTTTTTTGCTTGAATGATATGAGGTGGTGATTTTTTGTAAACTGTTAGAAGGCTCAGCTCAATATAATTCAATCCACCAATATAGAATTACGCATTAAATATGAGTGATCAAAGCAGTCTAACGATGAGTGTTCTGATGACACCCGATATGGCAAATTTTTCCGGGAATGTGCATGGTGGAACGATTCTAAAGCTATTGGACCAAGTAGCTTATGCATGTGCAAGTCGTTATTCGGGGACCTACGTCGTCACATTATCGGTTGATCAAGTCATATTTAAAGAAGCCATAAAAGTCGGGGAGATAGTTTCATTTCTGGCAAATGTCAACTACGTAGGGCGAAGCTCTATGGAAATTGGAATTCGTGTTGAAGCTCAAAATATTCACACTCGTCAGATCAGACATACCAACAGTTGCTACTTCACAATGATATCAGTAGACAACACAGGTAAACCTTCAGAAACATCTCCCTTAAATCTTGATACACAACTTAAGCAATGTCGTTATGAGGCAGCCTTACGGCGTAAAAAAATACGACTTCAAAATAATTGAATTTAGTTAAATACTCACGTTTAAAAAGGACTTATCATGAAAAATGCATATATTGTTGATGCTATCCGTACGCCTTTTGGTCGCTATGCAGGCGGACTTGCACCTGTACGTGCAGATGACTTAGGTGCGCTTCCAATAAAAGCTTTAATGGAACGTAACCCCACTGTGAATTGGGAATTGGTTGATGACATCATCTATGGCTGTGCCAATCAAGCAGGTGAAGACAATCGCAATGTCGGTCGTATGTCTGCACTACTCGCAGGTGTGCCATACCAAGTCCCTGCAACCACAGTGAATCGTTTGTGTGGTTCTTCACTCGATGCAATTTCAATGGCAGCACGTGCAATTAAAGCAGGTGAAGCGGATTTAATCATTGCAGGTGGTGTAGAGAGTATGTCTCGTGCACCTTTTGTCATGGGAAAATCTGAAACTGCTTTTGGTCGTAGTCAAAAGATTGAAGATACCACTATGGGTTGGCGTTTTATTAACCCTAAACTAAAGGAAATATGTGGTGTAGAAACTATGCCGCAAACCGCTGAAAACGTGGCAGAACAGTTTAATATCAATCGTGAAGATCAAGACAAATTTGCCTTAACGAGCCAACAACGTACGGCTACTGCACAAAAGAATGGTTTCTTTGCCCATGAAATCATCCCTGTGGTGATTCCGCAGCGTAAAGGTGATGCTGTAGTGGTGGATACGGATGAGCATCCACGAGCTTCGACCACTTTAGAAGGTTTAAATAAACTCAAACCTGTGGTGAAAGCAGACGGTACGGTTACGGCAGGTAATGCTTCTGGAATTAATGATGGTGCTGCGGCACTGCTGATCGCTTCGGATGACGCTGTTCAACAATATAATCTAAAACCACGTGCCAAAGTGATTGGTGCAACGGTGGTCGGAGTTGAACCCCGTATTATGGGTTTTGGCCCTGCACCTGCCATCAAAAAGTTGCTCACTCAAACAGGTTTAACTTTAGATCAGATGGATGTCATTGAGCTGAATGAAGCTTTTGCTGCTCAAGCGCTTGCTGTGACACGTGATTTAGGTTTAGCCGATAATGAAGCTCGTGTGAATCCAAATGGTGGAGCTATAGCAATTGGTCATCCATTGGGGGCATCTGGTGCACGCCTAGTCACAACTGCACTGAATCAACTTGAACAATCAGGTGGAACATATGCATTGTGCTCAATGTGTATTGGTGTGGGGCAAGGTACCGCTATGATTATTAAGCGTGTTAAGTAGTATTCAGAATAAGATTAAACTTGAACAAGTAAAGGTGAATTTATTTCAAATTCACTTTTACGACTAAAAAAGATTGACTGTTGATGATTATAAAACCTATTCTATATCAATAATAATGAATCAAAATAAAGTATCATTTATTTAACTTATGTTCACCTGGAATCTAATTCACAATTAAATTTATGTTTAATAAACAATGAATTTAATTACTTAGAGCAATAAAATGATAATTTATAAAACATTTTGTTCATTAACCTAGCTATGAATACATAGTTTTCTACTAAAAAGTCTTAAGAATAGACTAAATTTATCTAGGAGAGTGGTGGCATTCCATCACTAACTAACAGGTGTCTACAAAATCTATGGCTATTCATCCTAAAGAATTATTAACACCTTAAAAAACAAAATTTTATTGTAAAAATTACTAAAATTATGTTTAGATACAAATTTCATATAAAATATAATTTTTAATCAATAACTTGTAGTTACTATTAATAAGCCATTAGGATTGATATGAGTGGAAACCTTAAACCAGCACATGCTGGTTATCGTTATCAAGATATTATTACTGCATATTTTTTTGTATTAGGTATTATTGAGAAATTTGATTCCGTTACAGTCGATAAGAAACAATTAGATGATGATAGATTTGATGACTTACAAATTATAAAAAAAGATGGATTTAAAACTAAAATTCAAATTAAACATAGTACAGATGCTAATAAGCCACTTGCTCTCTCTGAATTTACTAATAAAACTAGTACAAACTTAACTATTGATAGATTAATTTTAACTAATAAATTAGCTGCTGAACCAGCAGATGAATATCGCCTATGTGCTACTTGGAATGCTCCATTAATTGAAGATAAATATCACGACTGTTTAATAGAGATAGTAGGAAATCCTATTTTTGATACTATTCATTCAAAAATATATCGATTAGATTATGAAAAAATATGGCCCCAAAATCAGACTCCTTTATGGAAGCCACTAAAAAATCGAACAGATTTTAATAGGTCAGACTTTATCGAGTTTTGTAAAAAATTTGTTATCGAGCTTGAGCTACCTCATGCATCAAGCTCTTTATTTTCACCTAGTCGTGTTGAAACTGAATTATTAACGCTCTTACATGAGAAGATAGGGATTGGCCAATACCCTAATAGTGAGCGTAAAGTAGAGGATGTTGCAGCCTTAGCAATCGCACTTGCAACTTGGGCAAGAAGTAATGAATCCAAACTTGATACTCAAGAGATTGTTAAGCATCTTGAAATAAGAACAGATTTTGGCAGAGTTTCACAAGCTTTTCCATTAGACAAAAAGTACTTTTATGATCGGCCTATTTTTAGAGAAAACATTTTAAATTTAGATAGCGACAAGAATTTCCATATATTTATTGGCCCTCCTGGATCTGGTAAGTCATGGGAATTAACGAATTTGTCGGAAATTTTGAAAGAAGATGCAATTGTTGCACGACATTACTGTTATTTATCCCCTAATGATGAAATATCTGAAAGAAGGGTTACTACAGATGTATTCTTTGCTAACTTATTAGCTGAATTACAAGATTCAATTAAAACACCATTTAGTTCAAAGATTGGACTCTCAGCAGATTTTTCAAATTTTGAAAATGCCTTAAACGAATTAGCTTCTCGGAGTGAAAAGGTCATTTTAATTATTGATGGCTTAGATCATATTTCTAGAGTTAAGTCAGCATCATCTAATCTGAATGATAATGAAACAGATATAATAGAAAGGCTAGCATCTTTAGATATCCCAAATGGGGTAAAGCTTATATTAGGTACACAGCCAGGAGAACACTTAGACCCAATTTTAAAACGAAGGGAAAATGATGTTTTAACTTACTGTATACCTGATTGGACTCTTCAAGACACAATTGAACTATGTAAGCTACATGAATTAGATACTCTATTCTCAGAGTATGGCATTGAAAATCATAATGAAATTTTTAGCTTAGTTGCCCAGAAAGCTAATAGTATACCTCTATATGCAAGGTATTTATGTAAAGGGATAATTTCTAATTTAAAACAAAATCCGACTGAAAAACCTGAAGATTGGTTAAACCAACTGCCAATTATTAATGGTGATATTAAAGTCTATTACAAATATTTATATGAAAAAATTTCAGATGAAGGTCGTTTCGTTGCAGACTTATTCGCAGTAATAGAATTTGCTATTACTGAAGATGAACTCAAGGAAATGTATCCTCGCCACCTAGCACGTCATGTATCCGTTGCCCTAAAGGTATTTGAACCTATATTTGTCCAAATTGAAGCCCAAGGTGGACTTAGGGTATTCCATGAAAGTTTCCGACGATTTATTAGAGAAGAGCTAAAAGAACAAGGAGTTAATTTAGTAGATATTCTAGATCCAGTGATTGATTGGATGAAGGATAAAGGTTTCTATGAAAATGCTAAGAGCTATCGATTTTTATTATCTGCCTTAAAAAATGCAAATAAATCGAATGAAATTTACGACTTAGTTTCATTTGATTTTGTATCTACAAGTATTAATTATGGCCATACTGTAGATGCTATTCAAAATAATATTGCAATCACAGCCAATATTGCTTCATACGATCAAAATTGGGCAATATTAGTTAGATGTAATGAGTTACGTCGGGCTCTTCATACATATGAACAAGAGCGATTAGGAGGCAAAGATTATTGGTTAACATATGGGAGGCTTTTTGGTCATCAAGCTTTATCCGAAAGATTACTTTTTGATGGTCGACCTACATTAGATTATTTAAATGGCATGCAAGCGTGTTTGATTGTTGATGATATGGGCGGTATTGCTCCATGGAGAGAATACGTTAATCTTGAAATGTCTTATGAGGATGGAACTTATTCACCTGACTACTTTGATCATTTAACACGGTTAAAAACTTCTGAAGAAAATAACTTAGCATTAATACAAGGTTACTTAAGTCTAGGTTTAGGCTTTAAAATATTAAGAAAAATTTTAAAATATTTAAATCAATTTAAAAGAAATCAAGATATTCCTGTTTATTTTATTAAGTGTTTAGCATGCCGATTATTAAAGAATAATTTAACTAAAACGGTAATAAAATTAGCTGAAAAATTTAGAAATTATGAGAATCAAAGATTAATTTCATATGGATTATATTGGGGCTTATCTGATTTCTATCATCAACAACATGCACACTCCTATGCGAGAGAATATGCTGAATGTGCATTAAATCTCACAACATCACCTATTCTGGTTTCACAATTATTAGATTATGGAATAAATTTAAATAATCTAGTCATTGATGGAAGAAAAATTTTTTCTATAAATTTAGGTTTTGATGGCCATCCTGAAAAGAATAATTTGAAATTATGGGTAGCTTCAATCAGAGTATTAGCTCATTCCGATCAACTTTATAAAGTATTAAACCGAGAACTTAGAAGAATTCGAGGTATGGGGTGGTATCGATGCTGGTTAAAATTTGCTATCAACATATTTTGTGCAGAAAAAGCAGAAAATTATAATATTAAAGAAGTTTTTAATATTCTTTTGGAAGAAAGCCATCCATTTGCTGGAAAACCAAGAGCATGTGATCTATATGCAATTCATGGGACTATCAGCTATACAATAGGCTTAGGATTAGAGCTAGTAAAAACAGAGGATGAATGGGCACATATTTTAGAGGTACTTAAACAAGTTAATTTAAACACCACAACAAGACTTGATAGAGAAGTTAATGGACCTGTTTCAAGTGATGTTATTTTTAATCTACTTGAACCTTATTCCAAGCTTGAGAATATCAATAGATACATATTAGAAGCTTTAAAATCTGAAATTGACCATGTGGAAAGTAATGGAACATATTACTCAACTCATGCTGAACTAAAGTTAAAATACACTCAAATCCTTCTAAATAATAATAAGACAGAGGCTAATAACGAGTGGAAAGATGTGGGTATATATTTAACTAGCTATGGTTATAGAAAAGATATAACCCTATTCGAGATAATTGATACTGTTTCTGTGATCTCTCATAAATCTAAAAATGAGTGTTTATTAGCCTTAGAAAAACTACAGCCATTAATTTCCTCTGTATTAAGACATACAGATGGTAGAAGTACTAAGCATACACCGAACCGTTGGTTCAAAGAGCTATTGGATATTGATCCTGAAGCTGCTTTAAATGTGTTAGCAAGAACAATTGTTGAGGAAAACTTTCATGAAAGTTGGCCAACGATAGAGGCTCTTAAATTAGTTGCTAATAAGCTACTAGATCAAGCAAATCCGTTAATACTTGATAGTTTATGGCAAACAATACCTTTTGAAATTGAATATGAAAATGATGGTCTTACAGCAGTAAAAGAACGTCTAGAATGCATACTGAAATTAAATACTCTCTATCCTCAATTTATAGAAAATAGACTCCATTTATTGGCTGCCCAAGTTTCTAATGATGTTTACAAATATAATGAAGATGCCATTAGAGAGTTAGAGTTAGTTTCAAGTAATTTTGGTTATCCAATTAAATGTAAGATAAAACCCACAAAAACTTCTAGCTCAACCAGTTATTCACGAAGGAATTCACTTTATAAGGTTAATTCTGATTATATTTCTCCTGAAATTGTTCCACATCCACCAGAGGATGCCACTCTTGGAGATATAATTAAATGTATTAGGCTTATTGAAAAATCAAAGAACAAAAATTATCAAAAACTTAATGTCTATCTTTCATATAAATTGCAAGAGCTAAGCATAGAGGGGAATAAAAATGATGCTGAAAGAATTCTCTTCTTCTACGGCCGTGAGGTTTCTTCATGGTCGGAAGATCACCCTTTAGCTAGCCTAGCCCAAAGCCTTGAATATGCTGGTCTCTCAGACTTAGCAGCTATTGCCTATACTCTAGCTTATATGAAATCTAGAGGAAATGGAGGATGGAGCAGTATTGGCGGTTCTAGGCAGAAAAATTTATTACTAACTGCTAAAATTCTTAATGAGGATTTAACAACAAAGGTATTTTCAGAAGAATTAGGAAGAAGATTAAAATATACAGATTACGGTGCAGGTATCACTGAAAGTTTGATCGAAAGATTGAGAGATTGGGGGTATTACACTGAAGCAATTGATTGTTGGCATGAGGCTTTTAGCGTCATAGAACATCGTCTAACTTTAACTAAAAACTCTCATTATTTTGCTGAATATAGATCTTCTGATCCAATTGAACATGATATAGATGAGAGCTTAATTTTAATAATTTTATTGAGATTATCTGAACCCAGAAAATCTAGAAAACTTGCAACGTTAACAGGTTTTACTAGCATTTTAAAATATTTACCTAATCTTTTATCTAAACCATTAACATGGTTTGCTTGTAATAGCACGCCTACCTCATCATTACTGCTAATTTTAGAAATTATATTCTTCCTTGAAGATAAACCTTTTACTTTAAGTAAAGGGATTAAGGATATATTAGAAATATATACAAATTCATCTATATGGGGTGCCCAAGTCATAAGCCGTTCTTTATTAGATAGAGCAGGACTAAGTTATGAAGCTTATAACAATATAAATGATTATTCTGGAAGCAACTCTCAGACCTATTTACCTAATCCATATATTATGGAATTAGACCCAACTAAGAGCTTAGAAACTTTAAGCTTATATGTTCCTAGTTTGCCTTCAGAAATAGAGTTTTTTCTAGATGCAGAATTGAAGAAAAATTTCAATATGAAATTAATGAGTGAAACTATTGAACTCATTTATGGTAGATCAAGAGATGTTACTCCTCCTTTAGATGGACTTACTTGGAGAGAAGAACTATTTATTGCAGAGTTGAACAATTGTGGTCAAGCCCTTCAACAAGATTTAAAAGCAGAAGGTCTATGGTCATTAGAAACAGAAGAAGAGCTTGTTTTTCATACGTTACCTAACATAGAGTCACATTTAGGAATTTATCAAAGTCGGGTAACAAGACCAGCGTTACCTCTTCCAAATGAGCTAACAAATGGAATAAGCCCTATTACTATTGTTAAGAATGATCCAAAGTATGAAAATTGGGTACAGTTAGCTTGTATGGAAACTCAATATTTTAATGAAGAACATAGTTTTTCAAGACCTAATAAGTTGATTAAAAATATATCTGGGCTTTCATTAATACCTCAATTATCTAGTCTTCCTCAGAATTTTATGCCTTTAAAAGACGGTATTGAAAATTTATGGTGGACAAAAAATGGTGGAATAATGATCCATTTTGGAGGGGGATTGACTTCTCTAGTTGGAGTATCCATTTCCACTGATATATTAGGCAGAAACTTTATATTTACTCCACCTGTTGAACTGTTATTAATTACTCCTGATTATATGCCTGCAGATTTTAATGAGAAACTTTGCCTAAAAGATTCTCAAGGACAAGAGTTTCTTAGATTGAGATCATGGGAAGTACGTGAAGAGCAAATAAGCTCTGAGACATACACACTAAAAGGTATGGACCTAATAGTACATCCTGAAATATTTGCTAAACTTAACATAATGTACAACTCAAGTTTAGTTAATTTTCAGTTTATACAGAGCATTGATATTTAATGTTGTAGTGAACGAATTGCCACACCATCAGAACGTACTACTTTATAACCTTTGGACAGCACTTGCTTGAGGTTTTGAGTAATATTTCTCTGAGTAAAACTTCAATTTGACGGCTGCTGAAATCCTAATACGATGCTATCGATATATACATAACTGGTCAAAATGGTAAATTTGGCGTAAGTAGAGAGTTTTTTCTTCAATGGCTAGAGGAGTGCGTAATTCTGGATTTGCAGCAGAAGCTCTAATTTTTATATACGTTATCGTCAATACTACTTATTAATTTGGGTTGAGGTTTAACGACAGGATGTGTCGTCTAAACCTTGATTTATTGCGTATGCACTTTATTATTAAACTCTTTTTTAGAGATAATTTAATATGAACTTAGTTTTAAAAGAACTTATAGCTCAAATTGCTCTTTCCTCATCAATAAAAGAAGCTGCTGAATTATATAAAATGTTTGAGGATATATTAAAAGACTATGTTTTTATTTTAAGTTTTGACAAATCTTCAGCTGCTATCCCTGGTCTTGCAGTAGATAAAAATTTTTCAAAGACGGGTGCTATAAGAGGATTGTACAAATATAATAATATATTTATTTTAAGTGAAAAAACTGTTGATTCCTTATTGTCTGGGGAGAAAGAGGAGATTCCAATTGACTATTCTATATCTTTGGATACACAAGCTGTAAGTTATTTATATTCATATTTTTTTGATAGAAATAATAATAGATTGCCAGGAGATTTGGATGAGTTTTTTAGATTTATTATAGAACCTGATGTAAATGTTGATCCTATCCCTCACTTGACTGAGAATACATACAACTTGAAGTGCGGTGATAATTTAGCTGAAATTTATGATGTTAAGCTTGCTTATGAGATGTTTAGGAATTTAGATGTTGATACATTTAAAAATGAGAATAAACTAAAATTTCATAAAACTGATTTCGAGATTCAACAAATAGCCCAGCAGCAAATGTCTCAAGAAATATTCAGGTTAACTAATAAACAATTTAATATTGAGTATGAAAGAATGTTTCATGAGCAATATATAATTATCTTAATAATTGCTATTATTCGGTGGAAATATAGTAAAAAATCAATTTATACAAAGATCTATACTTACTTTGAGATGAATCAAAAATATCTTGGTTTGATGTCTGTTCGTGATGCTAATCTTGCATATGCTATTTTTTCAAATAAATCGAATTTCTTTGGAAAAATTCAAAAAAATTCTGATGGATTGGTTAGAAAGATGAAAGCTATGGCATGGGATATTTTCCACTTTAGATATTTAGAAAAAGCATCTACATTTTCTCTTAGCAGAAATGCAGATTATTTCTTTCCTGCATTATGTAGCTTCGACGATGAGTTTGTTAAATTAATTGATTTTTATAAGCTTGACGGATTGGTTTATAATAAGAAAGATTCTGATATTTATCCATTTTATGCTTTTGGTATGGATGATATGATAGAGCTAAGTGATAAACATAAAATGCAAATTCAAGAAGCATTCTTTACTTCAGATGCTATTATTGAAAGAAAAAAAACCTGTGAAAATAAAAGAATGAAATTTAATCAGTCAATTCTTGAACTACAAGAAGAGTTTTTTAATCTTAAGAAACGATAATATTATATTTGTTAATAGGATTCTCAAGGTAAACATATAATAACCCGAATCCTGTTTAAGCCAATGATTCCATAATATGAATTGTCAGTTTATTTTGATGAGCTAATTGATATGCACATAACGAGGCGTAAATTCCACTGAGAAATCCACGAACACTGCGTGCTTTACTTGTCACAAAATTGTATTGACCTTTCAACAAACTGAATAACGTTTCTATCTTATTGCGTTATCTTAGGTGATATTCATCTGATGCACCGAGTTGAATAGCCTGCATATTCTTCCGATGATAAGTAATCAAATCAATACCTTGATCTTGTAACCTACTTTTTAATTCTTGGCTGATGTAATCTCGATCGCCATAAAGTTTTGCTTTTATACCAGCAACCAATTTTTCAACCATTTTTATGTCAGCAACATGTCCATTCGATAAAGCAGAATAAGCAATTTCCCCAAATTGGTTCATTGCAATATGCAATTTACAGCCATAAAACCAGCCCATTGAACTTTTACCACGAAATGCAATTTTAGCTAAAGATTTATGGCGTTGAATACGTTGATTTTTACAAACTGGCAGAGTTGTTGAATCAATCCATAAATATTGTGTGTCTTGGTCTTTCATCAGCGCCACATGTAAAGCATGTAGTGCTAATTCATGCATATTGATTAGATGAATCATCCGTTGGTAGCAAGGCAAGTACTTACATAAATGGTTTTTATCTTCTTTTAACCAAATGAAAAAGGCTTTGAAATTATTGAAATGAGAACATTTGTACCAAATAGCGATAAAACAGATTTCTGAAATGGTTAAATGAGCAGTTCTGATTCTTAAGGAACGATTACTTTGCTTAAGAAAATTCCAATAAGTCGCTTCAAATTTGAGAAAGAAATAATCAATTACGCAGAATAATTCTGTACTATTGAACATTAGGACTAGAGCTGTGAGTTTGGTGTGGTAACTCAACTGATGGTTCTAGTCCTCTCATTTTTCAAGTCAATTTCTTATCCGCGATTTAGGTTATTTAACATTATCTTGAATAGATTAGTGATACTTTAGATTATCAATGTATTGAGGTCAAAAAAACTGAGAATGAGTTAGTTTTTCATATTAATCAGATAGCCAATTTAACACAAATTCCAACGGCAATTTCATTGAATTTTGTAAGACAGCTAGCTTAAGTAAAATGACAGGAATTCCTAAAGAGAAAGTATTTCCTGACAACAAATCCATTTTACTTAAGATAATAGTGATTATAACCGCTGTCCATTCACTCTGAGAAGCCTCTAAACCAACCCTATGTTTCATAAAAAACTTGAAACTGATATTAATGACTTATACTTGCGATCTAATTTTGTTTAGTACATTAATTTGAGATTCCAAATAAACCAATTGTTGCTCACTATTTTCTTTAACTCTTAAAATTGTATCTTTGAGTAATGGAAATTCTTTGATGTATTTGTCAAAAAAAATGATTTCTAAACGCATTTTTTCTAAATTATTATTAAGTTTACACACTTCATTGCTTAATTTCGTTTGGAGATTAAAAACTACACCCTTGTTTAATAAAAAATTATTGAGTTCTGCATTGTTATAGTTTGATGTGTATTTGCAAAAATAGTTAAATTGCTCAACAATTAACAAGTTATTGTCTGCTAAACTCCTAATAATTCTATAAATATTTTGGTAATAAATTTCAGCAGAATAGTCAGGATATTCTTTTATAAAACCTTTATAAATTGTTTTAAACTCACTTTTTTTAAGCTCGATATTTGATAAATAAACGATCAAACTGTAATTAAGTTCATGATTTAAAGACATTTTCAATACCACTATTTGCTTACGATTATCCCATTTTGGGATATTTATTGGAATAGTACATCATTTTGAGCCATGAGCTCAATACACGATCCCAGATATAAGATAATTATTAACGAATTAACCAAGCTACGTGAGTCTAAAAATATTACTCAGGTACAACTTGCTACGTCCTTAAAAAAGCATCAATCATATATTGCCAAAGTGGAAAATTTGGAACGACGCTTAGATTTAATAGAATTACATGATTGGTTAAGTGCTTTAAATTATAATATTACTGATTTCCTCGAGAACAAGTTATGAATAGCAAAAAAGCTTAACCTGAAAATTTAAGTATCAAAATTATATCTAGGTCAAATATTATCTGGAATAAATTGTAATAGCTCAAACCTGATCTGACAGTTACCCATTTTTTATTGTGCCTGTTAGGTTAAATTTGAGCTAAATTCTTCTCAGCCCAAATTCGTTTTCCATCAAGTAAAGTTTCAAATGGTGTGCGACCACAGCACATTTTTCCTTGATGAGTCCGTTCAGTATTATAGAATTTTAGCCAATCGTCTAGATCAACTTCTAATTCTTCCAACGAGCTATAAAACTTCTTCCTAAAGGTAATTTGATAAAAATCCTGCAATCTTGTTTTATGGAAGCGCTCACATATGCCATTCGTTTGGGGTGAAGCCGCTTTTGTCTTTGTGTGATCAATATCATTAACGGCTAAATACAACTCATAGTCATGTTGCTTCACCTTACCGCAGTACTCAGTACCTCTGTCTGTAAGAATTCGAAGCATTGGTAAATCCTTAGATTGGTAGAAAGGTAATACACGATCATTCAGCAAATCTGCTGCTGTAATCGGTGTTTTAGTTATTTAGAGCCTGCAATGAACAACTTTGCTATAAGTATCAATAAATGTTAGTTGGTAGATTCGTCCAACTCCTTTGAGATTCCCGACATAGAAGGTGTCTTGTGCACCTAAATATCCTGGATGAGCTGTTTCGATTTCACCACATGCCACATCATCTTCATGCTTACGTTCAAGTGCATCAATCTGAGATCATTTAATTCGATATCATCCTGTGCCACTTCAGCTTCGAGTGCTTTTAAACGCTTCTTAAAGTTCTCCAAATCAAGGCGTAACCAAATAGAGCGAACACCGCTCCATAAAACAAATACACCCTTCTTGCGTAATTCATTATTGGTACGATGTTGCCCATATGCAGGATATTGAATGGCGAAATCAATGACTGCCAGTTCTGTAGCATCATCTACACGGTTTTTTAGATTAGGTACTCGACGGGACTTTATTGATCAATGCATCCATGTCACCAGACTGTACTAGCTCCTGATAGAGATAGAAAGTATCTCTAGAGACACCCATCACTTTACATGCTCTGGATACATTCTGAAGTTCTTTGGCTAAATTGAGCAGACCTGCTTTGGGTTTAATAATTTGATTGTTAGTATGCAACATAAGAAAGGTACCTTTTTTTGATTAATATTTCGACACCTCTATCAAAATAGGTAACTTTCTCTTTTTCAAGAATTATGTCCGATCAAGTCTGAACTAATACAAATAAATATATGTAACAATGTCCTAAGGTAATTGTTTTGATATTGTGGGAACACTTGTGCAATTCGTTGATATAGCCAAATATGAAACATAAGCTACATCATCTTAAATACGATATCCAGAGCTTCCTGAATGGTTTTATTGTTCTGAGCAATGATGTGCCTGACTTTACTTTTTAAGACAGACCATGCTTTTTCAATAGGATTGAGGTCGGGAAGAGGTGGTTCCACTTGTTTGAACAACTAAAAGCTTATTTATAATTGATATTCTGCTCTAGTTAAGCCACCTTGTTTTGTTGAGGCAGCTGATCATAGTAAAACTCATTTGGTGTCATTTTGTCTAGACTTGAATGAGGTCGTTTCAAATTATAAAACTCAAAATATGCGCTCAATTGCTTTTTCGCATCTATGACACTGCTGTAAGCTTTGAGATACACCTCTTCATATTTAACACTACGCCATAATCGTTCAATCATGACATTATCAACCCAACGACCTTTACCATCCATGCTGATTTGAATGTCATTTGATTTCAACACGTCAATAAATGCATCACTGGTAAATTGACTGCCTTGGTCTGTATTAAATATTTCAGGTGGGCCATATTTTTCAATCGCTTCATTTAAAGCCGCAATACAAAAATCCACCTCCATACTAATCGATACCCTATGCGCAAGTACCTTGCGGCTATGCCAATCAATCACAGCACATAAGTAGACGAAGCCTTTTGCCATAGGGATATACGTTATATCCGTTGACCACACTTGATTACTGCGCTGAATAGCCAATCCTTTGAGCAGATATGGATATTTACGGTGAGCTTGAGTAGCCTGGCTTAAATTTGGTTTACAATATAACGCCTGAATACCCATTTTCTTCATTAAAGTACTTGTATGACGTCGTCCTATATGATGCCCTTGACGATTCAACAAATCACGCATCATACGACTGCCTGCAAAAGGATATTGCATATGTAATTCATCAATACATCGCATCAGCTTCAAATCTGATGAGCTAACAGGTTTTGGGCGATAATAATAACAACCACGAGAGACCTTCAGTAACTTAGCTTGTTTAGATACTGAAATCTGAAGTGAGTGATCGATTAACTTTTGTGGTTGAAGCGGCCCAGTTTCTTCAACACACCTTCTAAAAAATCAATTTCTAATGCCTGCTCACCGATTTTTGCATGTAACTTTTTAAGATCAATGGGCGGTTCTGCTGGAGCTTTTGATTGATCGAAGGCTTGCGAGGAAGCTGAGATCAATTGATTTTTCCAGTCGATAATTTGGTTTTGATGAACATCAAATTCAGCACTCAATTCAGCAAGTGTTTTTTCTGCTTTAATCGCAGCAAGCGCTACCTTAGCTTTAAAGTCGTTTGAATGATTTCTTCTTGGTCTACGTGCCATAAAATACTCCATATATTGATGTTTATAACATCATTTGAGGAGCAGAATATCACTTATAGGAGTTGTTCAAATTTCCCGATCCATCTCT